>NZ_JAUBQS010000015.1:0-6647 GCF_036701355.1 Microcoleus sp. Pol12B3 | reverse complement strand
GGTGGCGCGACAGCCACAGGTGGTTTTGTCTCAATCGGTGGCGTTTCCACAGGAGGCGCGACAGCCACAGGCGGTTTTGTCTCAATCGGTGGCGTTACAGCAACAGGAGGTTCCACCACCGGCTGCTTTGATTTGACATAATCGATCAATTTCTTGCCGCCATCAAGTTTAGTCCAATCCTTACTTGGATCGATAACTTTCTCTATTGCCGGTGCTTTCCCCGTCGCGCCTGTTAAATTGAAAACCAAATCATTGTAATCTTTATCTGAACCCTGATCGACGCGCTGATCTTCCATTGCAAAGGCCTTGCCGTTGCCAGTGACATCTGCTACTTGACCGTACAACCAAGCATCATCTGGATTAGTGCTAGATAATGACAACACCGGGCGTTTGTCACCGCCGGCACCGGGATTCTTAAACAAATCTTGCACCGTACCATTTGGTACCAGCATCACCGCAAAAACCTCTCCAGGTTTCATCGGAAATGTTTTCGCGTCGCTGTACTGCCCTGCGTTATAATTTGCCTCTCCTAAACTGCCGTTAAATAGCGGATTTGCACCTTCTGTGGGGTCAGAAATTACTACGTGACCAAAGGTAGAATTGGTCAGGGATCGTCTTGCTGCTTCTTTGATAAATTCCTGAGAACCAGGGGTGAATTTCTCCATTCCCAGCACGCTGAAAATGGCAACTTCACCTTGATAATTGCCGCCGTCGTGCAGCCAGTCAAAGCCAACTTGACCCGTTGAATCTGTAGCGAAAAAGCCGGATTCAACCCCTAAACCTGTCAGCGGGTCAACTTTGCCATCTGGGGTTAAACTAACTTGATAATTTGTATCGCGGGAGGGTGCAGAAATTTTAAGGGCATAATTGGTTGCACCCAAGTTATCGATGCTAAAAGTTCCCGAATTTGTGCCGTTGGTTTCGATGTCTTTGACGACTTTTCCCTGACTGTCGAGGAGTTGCATCCCGACAATGGAACTAAATCCTTCAGCGGTAACTCGGAAGCTGCCTGTATTCAGCCGATTAAAACGATAGGTGTCTGTGGGGTCAGTTTTACCTGCGAAGTCGATGGAGAAATAGTTGTCGTTCAGATTGCCGATCGATATATTAGACATGATGCACCTTGATTGATAAATTTCTATGGAAAAAATCAGCCGACACAGCCCAGCAAGTGCCGCAAACCCGCGTAACGACACGGGAATTCAACTTAATGAGCAAAAGTTTAGAAAATCGTTAAACCCGCTTAACTTTCCGCCGCTATGTATCTATCAGAAGTGCGCCGGATTTTTTATGCGTTTTGTAATGAAACTTTACACTGAGTGTTTAATAACGAGTAAGAAATGGCACCGTTAGACATTTATTTTCTTCCGGTGAAAGTGTTGCCTGCAACCAATTTCCATACCTGCAGACAAAAAGACGTAGTTTTTTATACTCCAATAATCCGGTATAATTTCGTCTAATACACAAAAATAATATCAGTTTTTATAAGCCAGCACATCACTAATATCTCCAAAAAGTTTAATTCAATTGGATTAATCACTAAGTATATTTATGTATAATAATCCAGAAAAAGGGAGAAGAGCGATCGCACATCCCCCTTTTTCAGGATAGTGCAGCCGTTGGAGACTTCGATACAAAGCAAAGAGACACAGGCTTTCATGCTTAAAGCGCTCGGAAGGTCTTGTGTCAAACTTCAATCATTCGAGTTTCACACCCATTTTCTGCGGGACAAGCCCTACAATAAATTAAAAAATCTCCCCAACAATCATCCCTGCCAATATTACAAACCCCACCCAAACATTTTGGCGAAAGATTTGACCGTAAACCAGCTTAGGAATATCCGCATTCCGCAGTTGACTGTACTGCAAAAACCACAAAATCGCCGCCGCACTAATTGCCATCCAAAAACCAATGTGCAAGTGCAGATTAACGCCCACTGCTGTCAATAAACCGACTGTACTTATAAAGAAAAAACCCACAGCATTAGCGGCATTATCTCCGAAAAATATCGCGCTGGAATTAACCCCCAAACGCAGGTCGTCTTCCCGATCGCTCATCGCATAAACTGTATCAAATCCCATCGTCCACACTACGACTGCACCCCACAGCAACCAAGTCGCTAATTCAAGTGTTCCAACGGCGGCGCTCCAACTAATTAAAACTGCAAAACCCCAGGCAATTGATAACACTAATTGTGGCACTGGGAAGAATCTTTTTGCTAGCGGATAGCAGATAATTACTGGTACGGCGGCGACGCATAGCCAGAAACTTAAAGGATTGAGATAAAAAGCGAGAATTGCCGCACAAGCAAAGGAAATTAAAGCAACTCCGATTCCAGTTCGCACGGTGAGGGCGCGGGATGCTAGGGGGCGCGATCGCGTTCTTTCTACTTCGGGATCGATATCGCGATCCCACAAGTCGTTGATGACGCATCCAGCCGCACTTGTGGCTAAGGTACCCAACACAATCACGCCCACCAATGCTGTCGGCGGCCTCCCGTGGGCTGCTAAAAAAACGGCCCAGAGGGCTGGAATCATTAAAATCAGCCTTCCTGCTGGCTTGTCCCATCTCAACAGCCTCACGACGGTTAGCAATGTGGATTCGGGTTGGCGATCGGGCTCTTTAAGCATTTCAATTCTAGATTTGATATTTTTAACTGTAAATTTTATCAAATTTTAGGCACAATCACTTACTATCTCTGCTGCCGATCGCACGTCTGTCGAAATTTCAAACAGGTGGAAGTCTTTGCCAGCCAGCAGTTCCAGATTTTTTCTAATTTAATAGAATGCCTCACTGGATTCGTGAAATAATCATAAATATCTATCAACCCCGATACTCCAATGGTTAATTCACTTGCTTCTACGGAGTCAAATCGTATTATTGCTGCTATTGATATGGGTACTAACTCCTTTCACATGGTGGTGGCACGGATCGATCCGAAATTGCCCGCGTTTACGATTATTGCTAGAGAAAAAGATACGGTTAGGTTGGGCGATTGCGAGGCAAAAACAGGGTGCTTGAAGTCCGAGGTTATGGAAAGGGCGATCGCCACTCTGCGCCGCTTTCAAGATATTGCTAAAACTTTCAATGCCGAACAAATTATTGCTGTGGCTACCAGTGCAGTTCGGGAAGCCCCTAACGGGCGGGATTTTCTCAAACAAGTTGCTGACGAATTAAACCTGAATGTTAGTTTGATTTCCGGTCAGGAAGAAGCGCGGAGAATTTATCTCGGTGTTCTTTCGGGTATGGAGTTTAACAATCAATCGCAGGTGATTATTGATATTGGTGGCGGTTCTACGGAGTTGATTTTAGGAGACAGTTCTGAGCCTCGCTGTCTCACCAGTACCAAAATAGGTGCTGTTCGCTTAACAGGACAATTTGTCAAAACTGACCCGATAAGCAGGGAGGAGTTTGCTTATTTGCAAGCTTATATTCGGATTTCGCTGGAAAGACCGATCGACGAATTGCGCTCCCAATTCCATGATGGCGAACCTTTGCGCTTGATTGGCACTGCTGGAACCATCGAAACTTTGGCTGTTATTAACGCTCGCGAAAAGTGGGGAACAGTGCCGAGTCCCCTAGCCGGATATCAGTTAAGTTTAAAAGATTTACGTGATTTAGTCAATCGTTTTCGCAAACTTTCTTACTCGGAAAGGCTGGCAATTCCAGGAATGTCGGACAAGCGGGCAGAAATTATTCTGGCAGGCGCTTTGATTTTGCAAGAAGCTATGACACTATTAGGAATTGAATCGCTGACTGTGTGCGATCGCTCTCTGAGAGAAGGCGTAATTGTTGACTGGATGCTGACTCACGGTTTAATTGAAAACCGCTTGCGCTATCAAGGGTCAATCCGCCAGCGCAGCATTCTGCACATGGCTGACAAATATCAAGTCAATTTAGAACAAAGCGAAAGAACCGCAGCATTTGCGCTCAATTTCTTCGACCAAACTCAAGGGATTTTACACAATTGGGGAACCGAAGAACGCGAGTTGCTGTGGGCTGCCGCGATTCTGCACAACTGCGGTTTGTACGTCAGTCATTCAGCGCACCACAAGCATTCTTACTATTTAATTCGCAATGGTGAGTTATTGGGCTACACTGAAACAGAGATTGAAGTAATTGCCAATTTGGCTCGCTATCACCGGAAGAATCCTCCTAAAAAGAAGCACGAAAATTTTATCATTCTTCCTAAACATTACCGAGAATTAGTCAGTAAATTGCATCCTTTCCTGCGGCTGGCTGTGGCTTTAGATAGGCGACAAATAGGCGCTATTTCTGATTTTAAATGCCAACACCGCCCGGAAGTTAGAGAGTTTCACTTGCGACTACAACCGCTCAATTCCGAAGACGACTGCGCTCTAGAACTGTGGAGTTTAGATTATAAAAAGCCGTTTTTTGAATACGAGTACAATCTCAAATTAGTGGCAACTTTGGAACCGAAAATCCTGACAGTTTAAAGAATAGTCATAGCCGGAAAACGAAAAACTTTAGGGTGCGTATTTCGCACCATTAGTTTCAACTTAACCCCAAATGTAGTAGCAATATTGTGTTTGATTCCATACTCCTCCCGATCGCCCTAGCCTGCCTTCTGAAGGCAGGGTGGCGGTTAATTGTAGATAGGATAAATCAATGTGATAGGACTATTCGCGACGCTATACGAACGATTTAAGTTGTGTCTCATAGAGCGATAGGAAGGAAAGATTATTGGTAAAAGTCGTTCCTACAAGGACTGCGGTTTGTAGTAAGGATTTCAGTTATTTATTTACCTAATACCAAATCAGGCTGTGATATCCCATTAATTCTTTAGTCCGTGAAGGACGTTCGTCAAAGCGAATATTTTGCGCAGATTAAAGTTTGTGTAGACGACGCGGTTTCAGCCGTCGTCTTATCTACAAATTCTGTAGGCTAAAGGGCCAAATAAGGACTGCCTCTTCTTCTTTCCTTTCCTTCGCATCAGACAGGACAAAATCGGTTCATTTAATATTACGACTTATTAGTTATTACTGTGATACAACCGGATGCGATATTATCTACAAACCAGGGAACCGAATTACTGTAAAATCCTCTTGAGTGATGAGATTAGCTGGCACACCCTTGAGGCTAGCTAAGATTTGATTGGTGTTGGCAATTTTGATAAAAGTTGTAGTGTTTTCTTCAACTATGCTGAGTAGATCGACTGTTAACCCTCCCGTTAAAATTAATAAATCTTCACCTTGCGTAAAATCAGTGATTACATCGGGGCCTTCACCCGCAGTCAAGAAAAAGTAATCGCGCCCGCTTCCCCCTTGCAGCGTATCGTTTCCGAAGTCTCCCATCAACCAGTCGTTGCCCATTCCTCCAATCAAAGTATCATCACCCTTACCACCGTACAGAGTATCGCTACCGTCACCGCCGCACAATTGATCGGCATCTTGATTACCAAAAATTAAATCATTGCCACTGCCGCCGCACAAATAATCTTGTTGACTGCTAGCATCCGCCGCGATATTGTCAATATCTCCGAAAATCGTATCCTCGCCCTCGCCACCGCAGATGCTGTCATTTCCCAAATCTCCAAATAGCAAATCATTTCCCAAATCGCCACAAATTATATCGTTATCTTTGCCGCCATGTAAGGTATCATTGTCCTCGCCCCCAGCAAGAGTATCTTCGCTTTCTTGTCCGTATAAAACGTCGTTGCCCTTATTGCCAAAAAGCAAATCTTTTCCTGTCAAGTCACCGTCAGACGTATCAGAAATGCCACCAAATAAACTGTCATTACCTTCGTCGCCAAGTAGGGTATCGTTGCCTGTGTCGCCCCAAACTACGTCATTATCTTTGCCTGCGATCGCCACATCACGATCTTTACCCGCATAAATAATGTCATTCCCAGCGTTGCCGACGAGATAGTCGTTATTTTTGTTGCCAAATATGGTGTCGCTGTCGGCATCCGCGCCAACAGTAACTGGGCTAGCAAGGCCACCGTAAATATTGTCGTTGCCGAATAAGCCATTTAGCAAGTCGCTGCCGTTGAAACCGTTGATGATGTCATTAATATCGCTGCCGGTTAGAGTATCTTTACCGTCAGTACCGTTGAGGATATTTTCAGGGATATTGGGGCCGGGAATGGAAGTGCGATCGGGTAAAGTTATTCGATCGCACATACAGTCTTCCGAAGCAGCAGGAATTACCGCAGGTGTAGGGGTTTCGGCTGTTGGAGATGTGGTTGGGGCGATCGAATTCTGATTGGCGATGGGCGTTTCACCAGTTTTAGCCGTCGGAATTGGAGTTTCCCCAGGTGTCGGAGTCGGAATTGGTGTCGGAGTTTTCCCAGGCGTCGGAGTTTCCCCAGGTGTCGGAGTCGGAATTGGCGTCGGTGTGGGAATTGGAGTTTCCCCAGGTGTCGGCGTCGGTGTGGGAATTGGAGTTTCCCCAGGCGTCGGCGTCGGTGTGGGAATTGGAGTTTCCCCCGGTGTCGGAGTCGGAATTGGCGTCGGTGTGGGAATTGGAGTTTCCCCAGGTGTCGGCGTCGGTGTGGGAATTGGAGTTTCCCCAGGCGTCGGCGTCGGTGTGGGAATTGGAGTTTCCCCCGGTGTCGGAGTCGGAATTGGCGTCGGTGTGGGAATTGGAGTTTCCCCAGGTGTCGGCGTCGGTGTGGGAATTGGAGT
>NZ_JAUBQS010000104.1:0-11523 GCF_036701355.1 Microcoleus sp. Pol12B3 | reverse complement strand
GGCTAAGTTTTAGCTATCGATTAACAAAAAGCGCTCCTAGTAATAGGGGCGCTTTTTGTTTGGGCAAAATATTTTTAGAGACCTGCTTCTATCCGTTAAATCCCTTAAATCCCTTAAATCCCTTACCCCCTTACCTCCGTTACATCCATTCGTTGCTTTCCTTCTTCCTTTTTACTTATTTTTTCTTCCTTTATTCTTTAGTTTTTTATGATTACTATAGAACATAGCCACTAGGCCGATCGAGATACTGTGACATACTCCACGGGCGAAATCTTATATTATGGTCTAGGATTCCAATAGTCGGATTCAGGATATGTTGGGCTTGCTATAAAGTGTTTGCTAGCAGCAATGCAATTGTGTCAATTCCAGAATCTAACCATAGACAAATGTAGCTGATCGGGAGTCGCTCCTCACCGTCCCAAGCGCTCTATCTGTAAGGAGAATTTGTATTATGAAAGATGGACAAGAAGTACGCCGCGTCTCCACACCCGTCATTGCTGGTGTTTGCGGGTTGGCTTTACTGGCAGGAGGGGGCATTGCCTGGTGGACCGCGAACCGTTCGCCAACCCCTGCAGTTACGCAGTCTTCTGCTCAAACTACCGCTCCGTCGCTGTCCCCAAGCCCTGCGGAATCTCCTGCTGTAGTTATCCCGGTACCCCCTCCAAATCCTGTACAAGTGCCACAGGTTCAGACGCCACAGGTTCAGACGCCGCAGGTTCAGACGCCGCAAGCTCAGACTCCGCAGGCTCTAGTCCCAAAGTCGCCGCAGCCAAAGCCTTTGCCGCAGACGGATGTCCAGACAGTGCAAGTCTACTGGGTTAAAGATGCCAGCGGTAAATTTGAGGGAGTTCCTACGAAAGTAGCGGTCAAACAAGCTGACAAGCCTGATGCAGCTTTACAAGCTGCTTTTAATAGTTTGTTGGCGGGGCCGAAGGATGGAACTGTTTCTAGCGAAATTCCTAAGGGGACAAAACTCAGGGGTTTAAGTGTTAAGAATGACGGAGTTTATGTCGATTTGTCAGCCGAATTTACTTCGGGGGGAGGGAGCAATTCGATGACTGGCCGGTTAGGGCAAGTTATCTATACCGCTACGAGTTTACAACCGAATACCAAGGTTTGGATTTCGGTGGAAGGGAAGCCTTTAGAACTTTTAGGCGGCGAAGGTTTGGAGGTGGCTCAGCCGAGTACCCGCCAAAGTTTTGACAAAAATTTTCCCCTTTAGCAATTATGAGTCATTAGTTACAAGCCATTAGTCATCGGTCTGAAGGCCGATCGTAGGAATTGATAACTGATGACTCATGACTGAGGACTGAGAACTGGCAACTAATTTTTAGTGCTTCGTAGTTAGGCTAAATGCCCGAAAGTGTAGGGCTTGCTGTTCGATCCTGCTAGCAAGCCGATCGCACACCATATTACACAGCTCAAAAATTAACTCGTCCTGCACCTTATAATAAGCTGAAGTCCCTTCACTCCGGCGAGTGAGGATACCAGCTTGGAGCATGAGTTTTAGGTGCTTAGAAACATTGGCTTGACTCGTTTGAGTAGCTTCCACCAATTCTTGCACGCATTTTTCGCCGTCGCGAAGCAAGTTCAAAATTCGTAAACGCATGGGTTCGCTCAAAATACTGAAATACTCAGCAACTTGTTGTACGACCTCTTGCGGGACAGGCTGGGATGACTTCATCAAACTCACCGGAGAGAAGTGATCGGGAAATATTAGCATTTATTCTGTCCATAACAATAAAGTAATCCTTCAATCCGGATTAATTCGCATCAACACTTGACCGTATTCGACAGGTTCGCCATTTTGAACTAAAATTTCCATCACTTGACCGGAGACTTCATCCGCATCGATCTCGTTCATCAGCTTCATCGCTTCGATAATACAGACTGTCTGATTGACCTTGATGCGATCGCCCACATTGACAAAAGGTGGCTCGTCGGGAGCAGCAGCGCGATAAAATGTTCCTACCATGGGCGAGATAATGGGCACCCATTTCGTATCGACAGAAGCAGGTACGGCAGCAGGTACAGCGACAGGGGCGGTGACCGGGGTCTCAGCAGACTCGGCTCCTAAATTTTGGTGGACAGCAGGAGGTGACGCTAAGGTGGGGCTAGCAACAGCACCCAACGCGATGGGAGCGACTGTAGGCACGGCAGCAGGGAGCGCAGCAGCGGTTGCTGGTGAACTTGTCAGAATGCCTTTGCGTACTGTCAGTTCAATCTCTCCACTTTTTAAGGTCAGTTCCGAAATGCCAGTTTTGTCTAATACAGTTAGCAGTTCGCAAAGCTGGTTTAAGTCTAGTTGCACAGCAGATTCAAGGGTAATTAAGAATTGAAAATTGAAAATTCTGGTTCAGGCGAAGCTAGGATAATTCAGCGAGTTTGGAGGCAAAAGGGCCAGTTTTTAAGCTGTGAGCGATGAGTGTTGAATTTTGACTTCTTTAACTCATAACTCAGAACTAAAAACTCCCTTTTCCTCCCTCGTTTCTACTCTCGGCCGAGGTACTTGTCTTCACGAGTATCAATCCGAATCCGTTCTCCAATGGAAATAAATAGAGGCACCATAATCTGAGCGCCAGTGGAGAGGATGGCGGGTTTGCTGCCACCAGTGGCAGTATCTCCTTTGACTCCAGGATCGGTTTGTGTCACTTCCAAGACGACAGAGTTGGGCAGTTCCACTTCCAGGATTTGGTCGTTCCAGCGAAGGATATTGACTTCCATACCTTCATTGAGGTACTTGACACGATCGCCTATTTGCTTAGCATTGAGGCGGCTTTCCTCGTAAGTTTCCATATCCATAAAGACAAACTCGTCGCCCTCTTTATAGGTATGTTGCATCACGCTCTTTTCCAGGTTGGCTTGAGGCAAAGTCTCGCCCGCCCGGAAGGTTTGTTCTACTACGTTTCCGGTTTGGACGTTTTTTAATTTTGTCCGCACGAAAGCCGAGCCTTTTCCTGGCTTGACGTGGAGGAATTCGATAACCCGCCACACGCCGTTATTCCATTCAATTGAAACACCTGGTCGAAAGTCGTTACTAGAGATCATATAAATTTTTGCGGGCAATCCCGTCGCCTTGGGGCACGGGGGAACTACAGTCAGTCGATTTTAGATTTTAGATTTTAGATTTTAGATTTACTCCACAGATGAATTTGGGAGATTGAACCTTGGTCTAAAATTTTGATCTCTCCACGACAGGAGTCTGGGGATTGTATCCGTTTTTGAGCGGGTCAGGTTAAAGCTGCAGTTTAGCTGACGGCATCAAAAAAGCAATTGGCATTTTATTTTACCGTTCAAAGGGAGCAAGTGCTTTACTGAAATGTTAATGGCAGTGGGCAGTGGGCTGTTGTCAGTTGACTGTTGACTGTTGTTAGTGGGCAAATCCTCCCCAGCCAAACCAACAGACACTTTAGATGGGTAGCAGCTTAGAGGGCGGGCAGCGCTGTGGGAAGATAAGAGAGGCAATAAAAGTTAAAGTTATGTTGCATTGGCCTAATTTCTCGATCGATACGTGCAAGCGCTGGGGCAAAACCGTCGCTTTAGCGTTCTTGCTGTTCACTCTCTCCCTGAGTTTCAGTTCAGTTTCCCATGCCAAACGCCCCAGCAGCAGTATGCCTGCGGGTAATGCGATTACGGACGGCCGGGCGCTGCTGCGCTTCGCTTTACCTATTGACAATCAGACTGTGCGGGAGTTGCAAATTAGTCTCGAAGACATTGGCAACCACATACGGTCTAAACGTTGGGGGCCCATTAGCAGTGATGTCAGCAAGGCTTCCAGGATTCTCAACCTTCGGGAATCTGACCTTTTAGAGAGTATTCCCGATGGCAAAAAGCCGGAAGCTGAGGCGCTAGTTGCAGGAGTCAAGGAGAAAGTTGCTCAACTGGAAAAGGCTGTTGAGGCTAAAGACAGGGACAAAGTGATTGACTTGAAAGCCACAATCTTAGGTTCGGTAGGCGAAATCGAAGAATTGATGGTGACAAAGTTTCCGTTTGAAGTGCCTGCCAAGTATGCTAATCTGCCTCAACTAAAAGGGCGCGCTACTGTGGCTGTACAAACTGAAAAAGGGGAAATTACTGTTGTGGTTGACGGCTACAGCGCCCCGGTTACGGCTGGTAATTTTGTGGATTTGGTCGATCGAGGTTTTTATGACGGTTTGCCGTTTATTCGATCGGAAGAATCCTACGTTTTGCAAACCGGAGACCCCGAAGGCAAGGAAGTCGGTTTTATTGACCCAGCTACTGGCAAATACCGGAATGTGCCGCTAGAAGTGCTCGTCAGGGACGAAAAAGAACCTATTTACGGGATTACTCTAGAAGATGCGGGACGTTATCGCGACGAACCTGTTTTGCCTTTTTCTGCTTTTGGTACTGTGGCCATGGCCCGTACAGAAACTGACCCTGATAGCGCTTCTTCTCAGTTTTTCTTTTTCTTGTTTGAACCTGAACTCACGCCCGCAGGTCTGAATTTGTTGGACGGCCGCTATGCTGTTTTTGGTTACATGATTGAAGGAAAAGAAGTTTTGGAGCAACTGAAGCAGGGAGACAAGATTGTATCTGCTAAGGTAGTTAAAGGAATCGAAAATTTGGTGCGACCTCAAGTTTAATTAATGACGGCGATTGAAATCGCTGCTTGTCAAAAGTGACGGCGATTGAAATCGCTTTTACACCAACAAAGCCCGCCTGTGCGGGCTAAAAAATCAAGAGTGACTGCGATTTAAATCGTTTCTAGATGGTGGTGAAAGAGATTGAAATCGCTTCTGCACAGATAAATTTCGCCTCAGCGGGCTCGAAAAAGAGATAATTTTTATAGTTTCGTTATTGAAATTAGGAATTAAGTCTAGAATATGGCTATTTTACAATTTTTATTGGTAATAGGTTTGGGCGGATTCACAGGATTGCTGATTGTCAAAAGTGTGAATGAGAGCAAGCAAAAACAGCGGTTGGATGAGGCTTTTTATGAGTTGTTGGAAACTCAAAACAGTCAAATTTCGTTGATTCAACTGGCAGCTAATGCTAGGGTTGAGGCAGAAGTTGCTCAGCAGTATTTAACTCGGCAAGTGAAGATTTTTTCGGCGGTGTTAGAGGTAGATGATGAAGGGGATACTTTTTATAGGTTTCCTAGGTTGCGCTTGCCACCGAGTTCGGGTAAGGAATGGTGAAGTGAGAAAGTGCGATCGACTAATTCAAATTTATGCAAGTTAAAGATATCGGTGAACAAGGCCTTTTAAGAATATTGCAAAAATTCTGTCCTGCAGAGATAGTGGGTGATGATTGCGCTGTCATGGCTACAACTCCCAACAAATCTCTCGCTATCACTACCGATATGTTGGTGGATGGAGTGCATTTCAGCGATCGCACTACGGGGCCTTATTACGCAGGATGGCGCGCCACAGCAGCGAATTTGTCGGATCTCGCGGCTATGGGAGCAAAGCCTCTGGCGGTGACTGTAGCCCTCGCTGTGGCAGGGGATACGGCTGTGGAGTGGGTAGAAGAGTTTTATCGGGGGATGACGGCTTGCTTGCAAGAATATCATACGCCGATCGTCGGTGGCGATGTTGTGCGATCGCCCGTGGTGACTGTGGCGATTACGGCTTTCGGACAAGTTGAGTGCGATCGTACCATTAGTCGGTCAAATGCGCGATCGGATTGGGCGATTGTCGCCACGGGTGTTCACGGAGCCTCCCGCGCGGGATTAGAATTGCTGTTAAATCCAGAATTCGGGCAAAATCTGGAAAAGGTCGATCGAGCTTCTTTAATTCTCGCTCACCAGCGCCCTAAACCGAGGCTGGATGTTTTGCCGGTTGTTTGGGAGATTTTAGATTCTGCGGGTGAGTTTTCCATCGCCGGAATGGACAGCAGCGACGGTTTAGCTGATGCGATTATTCAAATTTGTCAGGCTAGCGGTGTTGGCGCAAAAGTCGATCGCACAAAACTACCAATTCCCGATATTTTCAGCGAAATTGTATCCACCGAGACAGCTTTAGACTGGGCCTTGTACGGGGGTGAAGACTTCGAGTTAGTGCTGTTTTTGCCGATCGCAAATGCTGAGTTATTGGTAGAAAAAATAGGAAATGGAGCCGCGATTGTGGGAACCGCTACGGATAGCACCGATATCTGGTTAACTGATAGCAGCGGTATTTATCCTAATGCTCTATTAAAGCTCGATCGAGGATTTCAACACTTCTAAATTCTCTCTTATCTCTTAGTCGGCGTCCGGCGGACATCGTTTGTATAGACGCGGTTTCAACCGCCGAGTCTTTCTTCCGCTTCCTGTAACATATCATTAACGGTAATGGTTGAGTTTTATTCTTGTTCAGTGGGCGATCGCACTTCCGCCGCTTCCTGTAACATATCATTAACTGGTGGACTTTGGGAATCGGGGAATCTCGGAGGTTCAGACTTACGCCCAAACCATCTGTACTTATTGATTTTCCACGCACCATTAATCCAGCCCACCAATCCAGAAACCACGATTACCGCCAAGAGACTCCACAACAGACTAGCTACAGCCGGATGAATGCGATCGCCATTTTGAGGTATTCTGAACACTATGTCTCTCTCTACATAATTCGCAACCGCAGACACCACAATGCCTCCAGCCCCTAATCCAGTACCGAGTATTTGAATGGTTCTTTCTAGGGAGCGATCGATTTCTGCTTGTTCAATATCTACAATCCCCGCCACCAAATCCACCGCAATCTTAATCAAATCAGTGCCATGTTTGAAATATCCTAAATCACCCTGAATTTGTCTTTGAAAATACCGAGTATTTCTATCAATAAAAAACTTGAATGTTGTTAAATCTTCGGTTGAGGCTTGCCATGTATCACAGATTTGATCCAGCTTTTCCTGATAATTATAATCATGAATATTTATTGTATTATTTGAATTTTCTAAAAATTCTAATCCTCTTTGATAATCCAAACTGTCTTGAAGTAACTGTTTGAGTATGCTTTTCAGAGAGGTTAAAGACTCATCTTTATTAATCTTTTCCTGGGAAGCAACATCATTGTTCGATTCAAACTCAGGGATTTTTGTTTCTAAGCTAGCGATTATCCCCTCAATTATTGCATATAGTCCCTTGAGTAAATCATAAATTTTGCGACTATCCAGAAAAGCTGTAGTGATTTTATGGCGATAATAAAACAGTTCAAATAAAGGTTGAACAATTTGCTCTAATTTTTCCTCAATCTCATCGTCAACCAGATAAACAAAGACTTGTACTTGACTTTTGAGCGAACTGTACTCAAAAATTGGCAAACCCAGTAACTCAGTATCGCGGCAAAAAGGTGGACGCACAGATGCTTCGGGGAACAGATTGTTTAAACATTCATCCGCAACTTGGCGGAGGTATTTTTTAGTGCGAGGTTGATAGGTTGGTAATTTGTAGGTAATAAAAATAGTCTGTCCCAGCCAATCTTCATAACTCTCAGCAAGCATGAGATTATTAACATTAAAATCTTTTAATGCTGCGATATCTATATCTTTATTTTCATCCGTTTCTGGGCTGCCAATTCTTGCTAAAATACCTTCGCTATCATCATCCAGATGGCAAAACTTGAAGGAACCATCAATTTTATTTGAATGCGAGAAATTCTGGGCTTGAGTGAGGGGATTACCGAGGTTAGCTTGGGAAAAGATTAGCTCTTTTTCGTGGCTGAAATGTTGCCAGATATTATTAGCCCAAGTCCAGACAGATTTGACTTCGGTTTTGCTCTCGCGGCTGAGTTGGTAGCTGTAAATGTAGATTTGGGGATGGTCAATTTTTAGCATTTGCTTTGTCAATGCGTTTTTTCAACCTTGCTTCTAGTTTTTTGATATCGGGATATGTATTGATGAGTGTTTCATAACCGGGGGTGACTTTTGCTTCGGCATCATCGAGATTTTTTATGATCAGACTTTTAATTTTATCTCTCACCTCTCTAAACTGTCTATAGAGTGCATTAATAGCCTCTTCTACAGTATCGTTATCAGCACCAGATTCTGCCAAGGGCAGGATTTGGGTGAGTAATTGTTCGATAAAAGCGGGAGTAAGAATTGTGGGCGCGGTGGTAATGGCGTTGTATATTTGGGACAAAATATCGACTTCATTCATAAATTTACCTCACTTTGGTTGAATTCTGGCCTGTTGATTGATGATTGTATGATAATTCCAACTGCTGTAGGGGCGGGTTCGCCGAAATATTTGGTACCCAGCGATGGATTGTAAAAACGCGCCCCACCCACCTAAAAATTCCGATTACGATCCTATTGTAGAGATAGATTGTAGGTTATATCCTAGGCAGGGGCGGGTTTATGAAATCTCTGGTTTTCATCGGAGATGGTTGGTGAACCCGCCCCTACAACATTTGCACGTTCAGATTATAACCCTATGGCACAAAACGCTGCCCAATGATAAACATCGCCGTAGGGTTGTTCATCATCATTGTAGCCTTTTAATTCCTTGAATATGGGTTTTTTCCGATCGGCATCAAAACTATCGGATTCCTTTACCCATGTTAGCAAATCTGGGGTTTTGGCCGATTTAAACCAGCGCTGGGTATCGTGGAGGGCTTTACCGATGCTAACTCCATGTTGTAGCAATTCATAGAATTTTACCATTATCAAGGCGGTGGAGAGGTCGTTGACAGCCCAAAGACTGGCTAGGGTTCCCATTGCTCCGGCGTGGATAAATCCTGTCGGCAATCCAATATAATCGGAGCGATTGTTGGTGTCAATGAGCGCGGTTTCGCAGGCGGAAAGCACGACTAGGCGGCAATGTTTGAATTGCAATAGCAAGATGTCTGCTAATGTTAGACAATTGTTAATATCGGCGGTTTTGCCTTCCCGCCATTCCACGTAGCAATCTGATTCATTCTCCTCGGTGCCCCCCTCGACGGGGAATCTCCGGAGATGATATCCCCAGACAAAATCAAAAACGATTTTAGCGGATCGTCGGGATTGAAGGAGCCGTGACAGGAAAAGTGCGCGCAGTGGGCGTTTTCTAACCGATCTAGATACTTTTCTAGGAGATTTCTTTTACTCGCTTCATTGCCAGGGAGAATTTGACGGATCGCGAATTTGGGGGCGATGCTGGTAACTTCTAAATCGGTGTAATTCAGATCCGAGGTGGGGTTTTGCAGGGCGAGGAGTTAGTCAAAATTTGGGTGGATGGTAATCTGTTGCAGGAGTTGGCAACTGGGGGCGTATTGAATGCCTTCGAGGAATCTATCTAATAAGAATTCGCCGTCACTTAGGGGTAGGGCGTGGAGGGGGAACAGGTGCAGTAACCAGTGGGGAATTAGGATTAAGCGCGTACTTGATGGCGGCAGAATTGTGGTGATTTCGAGGATGTCTGCGAGGCGCTGGAGATAGGTAGCAAGTTGTTTTTGCCAGTCGGTTTTGCTTTGTTTGTAGGCTTGCCGGTATTCAGCAACTAAATCGGTTAATTCATCCCATTGACGGTGGCGGTGCACTGTCAGCACGTCGGGGTATGTGAGGACAAAGGTGATGATTTCTTCGTTGGTGATGTACCACTCAATGAGGGCGGTGTTTGGGGTGAGGAGTTGGGTGATTTCGCTGAAGGTGATGGGTGCTAGGGTTTTGGGGATTTCCTGTTTCTGGGCGATTACTTCTGCAAGGTTGCGGGCTTTGTTGGCTTCGGCATATTCTAGTGCTTCTTGGTTGCTTTGGCGATCGAGACATACTTGCACCATGCCTTTGTAGAGTCTATCCCACTGCATTGGTGACAAGTTAAAACTTAATTGCATTTGTCAATCAGTAATATTACTCAAAAAAACTGCTTTTTGAGGAGTGGAAAATTCACGATTTGAGAGGGAGTAGGTATAAATATCACCCTCGGCAGGATTCCTCGATCGCCCAAATCTCAGTTTTATGCCCAAAATCCGAGTAAATGTTGAGCATAATTGCTGATTGACAAATGCTTTCTTAGCTTAACTTGTTACCAATGATCCCACTGCAAGTCGTGTTTTTGCTTGGTTTCATTTTGCGATTCCAACTTCCGCAGTTGGGCGGCCCCGGCTATGGCATTTTTAAAGGTATCGTAGGCACTTTGGAGAGTTGCTGCTTTTTGGTTTGTGTCTTCTGGTTTTTCTTGGTTGATGTAGTCTAGTTTTGCCAGATAAGCCCAGCCCAGGTTATTTAAGGTTCCTACATTCTTGAACGGGAAATCCTCAAGGGTACGAACAGTTAAAGCAGCCTCATAAAACTCGATCGCCCGTTCCAGATTTTCTGCCCGCGAACCGTTTATCTTGTCACTGTAGGCAGCAGCTAGGTTATTTTGAGTCATTGCCCAATCTTCACGGAAATCCTCAAGGGTATAGACAGTTAAAGCAGCCTCATAAAACTCGATCGCCCGTTCCAGATTTTCTGCCCGCGAACCGTTTATTCTGTTTCTGTAGGCAACTGCTAGGTTATTTTGAGTCATTGCCCAATCTTCAGGGAAATCCTCAATGGTACGAACCGTTAAAGCAGCCTCATAAAACTCGATCGCCCGTTCCAGATTTTCTGCCCGCGAACCGTTTATCCTGTCACTGTAGGCAGTAGCTAGGTTATTTTGAGTCATTGCCCAATCTTCACGGAAATCCTCAAGGGTACGAACAGTTAAAGCAGCCTGATACAACTTGATCGCCCATTCCAGATTTTCGGCCCGGGAACCGTTTATCCTGTCACTGTAGGCAAGGGCTAGGTTATTTTGAGTTTGAGCAAACATTTCGCTTCCCGGTTGCCGATTGTTTAAAACTATTTGATAACCAGTAATCGCAATTTCAATATTATTCGATCTACTGCCAAGGGGAAAGTTTTTAATATGAATACTCAACTTTTCAATGAAGGCGACAATTAACTCAATTGTTTCTGGATTTTGGTCGGCTCTTAAATTCTCGGCTACTTGCTGTAAAGTCTCGGCAAAACGGGCATTGAGGAGATGTTGCCGTTGTTTTAGTATCGGGTAAATTACTTTATTATCGCTATCGCTATCTAGTTCTGCTTGCAATAATTCTCCGATAAAGTTTGCATATTCTTCTTGGGAATCTTCACCTTCGGAGTGAACTCGATCGCCGTTTTCATTCATAGGTTATAGTTAATAGTTAATAGCGTTGGCATAATTGCTGTAGGGGCGGGTTCGCCAACCATCTTTAATACCCACAAACAATCCAGATAAACCCGCCCCCACCCCACCGAAGAAATTCGATCGCTTGTTTCCAATTTTCCTACAAATGCGATCGGTCGTTTTCCGGTTTTTCCGAAAGTGCGATTCCCTACGGGATAGCTTCGCTTCACGGGAATTTGTCGTTGGGAGGGGGCGGGTTTATTTCAATTGTTGGTACTCATTAGAGATGGTTGGCGAACCCGCCCCTACACAATTAATCCTATGACAAACTAATAATTAGAGTTAATTTATTTTAGCCTAATTATGGCAAAAGGTGCTAGGGAGCGATCGACCGTTTTCCAACCCACATTCCGCAGATGTGGGTGGAATTTTTTTATCAGTTGTGAAAAGTTGGAACCCCAAAGTTTTTCCGT
>NZ_JAUBQS010000014.1:0-131018 GCF_036701355.1 Microcoleus sp. Pol12B3 | reverse complement strand
TTAAACGGAAAAACTTTGGGGTTCCAACTTTTCACAACTGATAAAAAAATTCCACCCACATCTGCGGAATGTGGGTTACAATGAAATAGAATGTTTCAGCTTCCACACCATTCCAAGCAAAGTGAGCATTCTATCTCTGTTGACGAGGATTAAAAATATGGACAACCTCATTTTCAGGCTCGATCGCCAACTCCACCAGCCCAGTATCCTCCTCTTCAAACAGAACCGGATTAACAATCACATCAACCTTTAGTTTCATTAATCGAGCAGATAGCAAGCTGATGAAGTAGAGCAGCAGCAACGCCGATATTGTCTGATTCCGATATGCCCAGAATCCTACACAAAATTAGCCGGATCTTGATCTCGCCGATGCTTCAGCAGAATCGGAGAACCTTGGCCATCACCCACCAAAGCTGCCGTTTCCTCCAACGCTTCCCTCAATCGCTTGGCCGCGTAGATGGACATATCGCGGGGCACATTCACCCGATCGCGCAAATACCGCAAAGCCGCATCAGAACCAGCCGGCGGCGTACAAACTTCGCCAGTCATCATCAAAGTTAAAGCACAACGCAAAGCCTCATCGAATAACTTGTCATCAGCAGGATTGACTCGAACGATATTGCGGTGGTGCTTAATGACGCGGTGGAGTGCTTCAGCGCGGGAGGTTTCCGGTTCTGGATACATCACATCCGGCAGTCCAGCCCAAGGCCCATTATCCACGCGGGCTTTATTGAGTAGCATCTGAGGTTCGCCGTTTTCATAACACCCGCCCATCTGAGGTGGTAAATCGTGGACGTGGGTGTGAAAATCGCTCTGAGTGCCCCGATAGGTAGGGCGGGTTTCCATCGCCGCAAACCAGTCAGCAAAGCGCGGGTTTTCTTCCCGCATCGAGTAGCCTTTGTAGTAGTAAAGACTGGCATTCATGCGTTCGACGTAGGGCGTAAAGATGACATCAGCAGTGCCAAATTCATCGAGAAAATAAGGCCCCGGAGTGCTAGCCAGAGCCTTTTCTACCTGGGCGACGACGCTGATAAATTGGTTGCGGTTGTGCTGTTCTACTTTGGCTGAACTTGCTGGGTAGCACAGCCAAGAGCACCAGGCCCTAAACAGCAGTCGCTCTAAGCGCCGCAGGGGAAGCACTGCGGGGTTTTCCATGCCCAAACCCAAGGGGCCATAGACTCGTTCGAGGGCGATTAAGATATCATCGCTTTCGGTGATGATGCGGCCGTCTAGTTCGATCGCCGGTAGCATTCCCGATGGCACTTTGCGCTTGTACCAACTTTCCTTTTCCCCATAGCAGAACATAGTAACTTTGTCAATACGGTAGGGGATTTGTTTTTCTTCCAGCCACAGCCAGATTTTTTGGCAGTAGGGACACCAAGCATGGTTATCGCGGTACAGAGTGACTCGCACATCGGATTCGCTTTTACCAAAGAGGCGCAAGCGGGCTTGGGCGTTCGTTGGCCCGTTGACGCGATCAACTTCAAAGTCTGTGAGGGCTTCTAATTCTGTCCAGGTTAGAGGGGTGGCGATCGTGGCGGTGGATGTCATAGGTGAATTAGTGCTGATGATGGTTCCCCAAAATATAGACTAAATGTATAGCTTTTCTTGGTCGCGATCGTCCACAAGTTAGCCACCCCCTTGATGATTCGGCGGTTAAAAGAGACTGTTGACTTTGTATGAAGGGTATTACCCCTCATACAAAGTCACAACGAATAGCGAAAATGATTATGTAATCAAAGTCACATTAAATAATCTAATTCAACTTGACATTCATATTTTGTAGTTTCTCTTTTAACCATTCCTCAAACAGAAGATTTTCCAAATCTCGCTTTAAAGCACCTTCTAACGAAGCAGGTAGCAGTTGTTCAACTTTCAACAAACAATAGCGTCCCTCAATCTGAAGCGGGCCAATAATTTGCCCTACTTGTGCATTTTCTGTGGCTTTGCGAACCATTTCTGGCATCTGAGCGCGAATAACTGGCCCCATTACGCCACCTACTACAGCATCATCTACGGTGGAGTATTGTTTAGCTAATTGGACAAAATCGGCACCTTGTTCCAGTTGCGCTTTCAAATCTTCAGCAATTTCTGGATGCTGTACGACAATGCGTGAAAGGACAACCCGATCCAAATTTTCTTTATTTTGCACAAAGTGTTTTTGTACTTTTAATGCTGTGACCTTTTCTTTGAGATTTTCTTGTTTGATCCGAAAAATCACTTGCTGTTTAAGTACAGCATAATTTATCCCATTTGTCAATAACCATTTTTGGAAACTTTCAGGGCTAGTTAATTGCTGTTGCAGCCGAAATTCTAGGATAAATTGTTCTACGATATCGGCTTCCGGTTCGGGAATTGCTAAAGCTTTAATTTCGTTTTCTACAAGATACTGCTGGGCAATTTCTAACACAACTGTTGATAATTTACCAGCCGTGCGGAGATAGTCAAGGGATTGTTCTAAAGATAAAGTTACACTGTCTATCGATAAAAAATTGTTGATGTCCATTGGGAAATGTTGGTTAATGAGGGCGGTTGGAATTATAAGGGCGGGTTACAACTATCCCTAGTTTACCCGCCCCGCATCGATACTAGCCAACTAGCAAATCGAGCAACGTGGGATTGGTAGCCACTTTGGCAAGCGAGTTGGCAACACCTTTGAAATTGCCATCGCCTACCGCTTTGAAAGCATTGACTAAATCCTCGACACCGGGAATCATGTACATTCCTTCAAAGAAAGCATCCAAATACTTACCTTCTCTTAAGTTAACCGCAGTTTGGGCTAAATGTTCGCCTTCGGGGAATCCAGCAACTTTAAATCCTGTAGAAAGCGCTGTTAGGTAGTCGCCTTGCTGCAAACTCCACGCCATGTCTACCCAATTCTTACCATCTGGGAACTTGGCAACATCAAAGCCAGTCGAGAGTGCTTTGAGATATTCGCCCTCCTTGACAGATTGCACCATATCTATCCAATTTTTACCATCTTGGAACTTGGCAACGTCAAAGCCAGTAGAAAGTGCCTTGAGATAATCACCGTCTTTAATAGACCAAGCAGCATCGACCCAACTTTGAATCGTTTGGAAGTTGGAGTTTAAGAAAGCACCGATTGCTTTTCGATTCGCTTCCGCAGTTCCGCGCGTACTTAATGAGGTTGAAACATAGGGCGATACCAGTCCTAATGCGGCTAAGAACAGAGTGTAATCTAACTCTTTGTATTGGAAAGCTGGATTGCTCAAATCGAGAACGGAAAGAGAAGAGAATTTAACCCCAGATGCTTTTTGTTCGCCCTTAATTTCCACACCATTCAGCACAGCCAGTCCGTGTTTTTCCCAGACAAAAGGATTAGAGTATGAGGAAAGAACGGCTTGACCGGGCAGGAATGCTTCTCCAGCCATTTGGACGATATCGCCAGATACGACGTAGTGGGTTACATTTTCTGGATTCCCTCCATTGAGGGCAAATTTAAGCGCGATCGAATCATCAATTCCGGGAGAATTAAATGTGATGGTTTGACCCACTTTATCGGTAAATTCAGCCGCAATTGTTTGAGCTAAAGCACCACCCAAACTGTGACCTACAACATCAGGACGGCGACCGTGCTGATTTTGAGTCGCTAACCAAGCTTCTATCTCATTCTTATTCGCTTGGAATTGAGTGTAACCGATGCTGATAGGATTGGCATCTTCCAAAACATCTTTTAACAATGCGGGGCCTTTGCGTTCTGTTGGGCTGCCTCCCGTACCGCGAACGGCAAGAACGGGTGGTTTACTGCCATCAGTTGAAACAAGACCCACGGCATAAAATCCAGTGTTTGGATCGGAAATTACTTTGTTAACTTCGTAACCAAATTCGTAACCAGATTTCAGCACTTTTTCGCCTACAGCTAGTTTCTTGCCCCAAGGACTGTCATCTTTGAAAGCATCTTCGGCAATAGCAGATACTTCAGGATCTTCGTAGGCAATACCGCGAGCCAGATATTCGTATAACTTGTGTTTTTCCGGAATAGCTGCGGGGTCTATACTTTGTCCTGGCAGCGAGTAATCGTCTGTAATAGCATCAAAAACATTCCCGACAAATGTTCCAGCATTGCCCAAACCAGCCGCTTCTAAACCTCCACTCAACGCTTTCTTGTAGTCGCCATCTTTTACTGCCCAGGCAACGTCTACAAATTTGTTGGCATTGGCAAATCCAGTGGTTGATAAACCCGTACTCAGAGCTTTCTTGTAGTCACCATCTTTGATAGCCCAGGCAATATCGACAAATTTCTCAGCATTATTAAACCCTGTACCCGACAACCCTTTACTTAAAACATCCTTCCAGTCACCGTCTTTCATTGCCCAGGCAACCTCTACAAAAGTATTTGCTACTTTATCTTCCACATCAAGCTCTTTGAGAATATTTTTCAAGGCTGTCTTGTAGTCTTTGTTGATAATTCCCCAGCCGACATTTACTAGGATCTGGACCAGCGTATCCCTTCCTGGAAAAGAGACACCTATTAAGTTCAGTACCCCATTGATAGCATTCTGGGTGACATTTATCCAATCTCCTCCAATCAGAGCAATCAATCCTTCGATACCATTGACAACAGTGCCGACAACTGGAATTTTCTTTAAGACATCAAGGACAGCACCAACGTCCATGCCGTCTAGGCTACTCTTTATTTTCTCGCTGATATCCTTTGAAAACTGGTTGACCCTATCACTCAAGCGGTCAAAAAATCCCTTTTTAGCTGCCTGCTGTTTCTGGCGGATGCGCTCTAGCTCCTGTTGTTGCCATGCTTGAGCTGCTGCTACGGCTGCCTCATATTCCTTGTTCTTTTGGTGCAAGTTCCTCTCATCTTCTTGTAGCTTGCTCTCAAGAGCAGCAATTTTTGCATCTGATTCTTTCTGATGTTGAGCAATTTCTGCTTTTTTCGCATCAACTTGCTGCTGAAGCGCTATGATTTCGGGAGTTACTTCTCCATTAGTCTGTTGGAGCTTAGCATTAAGCATCGCTTGACGTTGACGCAACTCTTCCTTAAGCTTTTCAAGCTCTTCTTGTGCTTTTCTCTTCTCATCTTCTAGTTTTTTCTTAGTCTCATTAACCTTATTCTGTGCAGCATCCTTTGCAGCCTTTGTCTCTTCCAACTGGCGTTTAAGATCCTCGTTTGTAACAAGAATAACCTTCTTAATGCCTCCCCAGGTTATGCTTACTTCCTGTGGCCAGGGTATGTATATTGTTCCACTCCAGCGGAGATCCTCGGTTTCATTTTCGTAATGGGAATAACTCTGACCATCAATAGTCGGTAGGGGATGCGAGCTTTTATAATTTTCTACCTGTTGGTCTGCTATAAACCCAGATATTGCATCCCGAGTTACCCAGTCAGGCAACCAGTTGGGTAAACCATTACGAAAGAATGGTGTTGCTCGAAATACTTCTGTTCGCGTATCTGTAGGTCGCTCTGTTGCAATAGCATTACCCGCACCGATCCAAACCGAGCCTGTTAGTTTTGCTTCTAGGTCGGAGTAGTAGTAGTAGTTATAGAAGTCAGGCCAATAAACCGCTGGAATGTTGGAGTTTTTGAGCGTCTCCTGAACGAGATTAAAACTAGGAGGTGTGTAAACTTGTGGTTCAGTTGCTTTTGCTAAATGAACAGCAGCAGAAATATTTAGCAACCCTAAACCTGTTTGAGCATCCCAACCAGGTGTATTTAAGTCGGTTGCTGTCCGCTTCAGAATGTCGATGACTTGGGCGTAGTTTAAATTAGGATTGGCTGCCCACAATAAGGAAGCTGCACCTGTAACTTTAGCTGCTGCAACAGATGTGCCAGATGTTCCATTGCTGGCAGTTCCTTGTGCCAGAAGATCAACACCTTTGCCGTAGTTGGCATAATCTACTTCGCCATAGCTAGAATAATCAGCGGGATTCCACCCCTCAGCAGCTCCCACGGTAATGATGTTGTCAAACTCTTTAACGGCTTGACCCAGAGCAGACATGGTGCTGCCTTGATTGCCTGTTGCTGTCACAATCAAGACATTATTTTGCTGGGCGTAAGCCAAAGCTGCTCGTTCTAAAGAGGTTAATTCGTAACGAGTAGCGACGCTACCATCTGCATTGGTTTGAGTTAAATCAAAGCTGAGGTTGACAAGAGCATTTGGTTGATCCGAGTCTTTGACTGTATCTACATATTCAATCAAAGATTGCGCCCAATCATTGGAACCAACGGTACGCCCTAACCACAGAGGTGATTTGTCGTTAATTCCATCAATGCCAATGCCGTTCTTACGAGTGCCAGCAATAATTTCTAATATCTTGCTACCGTGTTCATCACCTTCACCTGGTTGCAGCAATGGGTTAGTATCGCCATCCACCCAGTCTTTACCGATCGTAATTCTGGAGTCGCCAATATCAGGATTATCTGCACTAAAGCCTGTATCAATAATGCCAATCAAGGGCAAACCGGATTTGGGTGGATTATTAGTGGGGTTATACCAGCGGTTTTCAGACTTAAAGATTTTTTCCCAAGTATCAATTTGAGCTTCGGTATCGCCGGCCCAGTCATTCCAGGAGTTTTTAAGGGCATTATACTCGCCCCAAGCGTTGCTTACAACTTGCGAACTTTGTTCATTTTGATCGTAATAATTACTCCAAGCATCGTTAAAGATAGCATACGTGTTGTTATCGAGTGCGCTGTATAGGCTCCAAGAGTCGTTCAATGTGTTAGCAATGGCGCTGTACTCGCCCCAAGCGTTGTTGATTGCGGTTTGCCGAAAGTCTTGGATCTGGCGGTATTCGTTCCAAGCGTTATTAAAGACAGTATGGCTTTGGTTTTGAAGAGCTTTGTACTGGTCAACGGCTTGTTTTGAATAGTCATATAAGGGTTGCACCTGGTTCCAGGCATCAGGGTATGCTGCTTTATTTGGATACAAAGCATCCCATGTATCGCTGTAATAGCGGTACATTTCGTTGTTAGCATTTTGGATGGTTATATGGAGGGGATTTGTGTTAAATGTATCTTCTGCTGTCTTGATTCCACTCCAGAGGTTGTTTATCTGGTCAACTGTTTTTTGGTCAGCGCTAGCGATCGTTTCCCCAAGCTGATTTAGGTTTGTTTGGGTCTGGATAAGAGCAGACCCGGTATCGTACAACTGATTAAATGTGTTGTTTTGGGCGCTATTGATGTCTTTAGCGAGGTTCTCTGCTAAGTTGCTCAGGTTGTTATTAATGTTGACAAGCTCACTTTGGAAGCTATCTAAATCTGCATTACCTTCACTTGTAACAGCAGCCAAATCTTTCTTAAACTGTTGCCATTCGTCAACTATAGGAATAGTTGTAGACTCTGGCTCTTTTACTGTTAGCTGAGTGGTGGATGTCGATTTACTATCTTGTGGAGTCGATATAATTGCTCCTATCTTATTACCCTCACTCGCCTCAGTTTCCACTACTGTTAGTAGCGTAGTATATGCAGAATTATTGTCTTGAGTTGAAGGGGCGATCGCTGCTGTTACCTCACCTTCACTTGGCGCAGTTTCCCCTAAAGTTGGCTGTGTGGTGGATGTCGAGCTATTGTCTTGAGTTGAAGGGGCGATCGCTCCTATCTCCTCACCCTCTTTTCCAACAGTCTCCACTACAGGTGGCGGGGTATTAGAAGCTGAATTATTATTTTGGGTTGTGGACGTGGGCTCATCGGAGTTGGTAGAAGTTACATCAGTTTCCGTTTTAGCAGGATCGGATGTTGCGGTGGCTGGAGTGACGACGGGGATATCTGATTTTGATAATTCAGACGCGATCGCCACTGAATTATTATCCGTTACTACTGCTGAATCGGAAGTTTTGGGAGTATCGGAGGCGATCGCTCCTTCATCCCCTGTGACGCTAGATGAAGATTCGGTTGTTACAACTGGCTTTTCTAACGATACTGGTGTGGTTGATCCAGAGTCAAGCGGTGCGATCGCTTTATTTTCACTCTCAGAAGTTACCGCTGCTTTATCTGTGACAGGGGAAGTTTCCTCAACGGAAACTGATGGTTTCTCGATCGCAGGTGCGAGCTCATCGGAGTTGGTAGAAGTTACGTCAGTTTCAGTTTTAGCAGGATCGGATGTTGCGGGTGCAGTGACAACAGGGGTGTCTGATTTTGATACTTCAGAGGCGATCGCTCCTGTTTTGCTAGCGTTATCTATCTGATTATCTGTATTGCCGAAAACGCTATCATACAACTCATCTGTGACCAACTCCCCGACTTTGGGATTCTCCGGTGTGACGTAAGCTTTAGCATACTCAGTCAACGCTTTCCCCAAGTTAGTTGAACGCCACTCTTTCTTTGGATTGATGACGCTATCTATACTGACTGCGCTCCCCGTTGCACCCCGCACCTGGAAGATAATGTCATTGTAGTCGCTATCTGTACCTGGCTTGTCTACCCGCAAATCTTCCATGACAAAGGTATTTCCTATACCCGTGACATCGGCAATTTGCCCAGTCATAAAGCTACCATTTGGGTTAGCCATTGGCAGGGAAAATAAAGGCCGTGCGTCATCACCTGTTGCAGACTTGTTTGCAACTTGCTGTAAGTTAGCTCCGTTAGGGACTAAGATAAAAGCAAACGTATCCCCTGGAAGCATTGTCAAGGTTTTAACGCCTTTATACTCGCCTTGATTGCGGTTGATGTCGTCAGGGAGGTCGCCATTAAATCTGGCTCCTTCAGTAGCATCGTTAATGACGACATAACCCAAATTAGAATTACTTACCGCTCTGCGTGCAGCCTCAGTAATAAAAGCATCTGAGTTTTGAGCTAATTTCTCCATTCCCTCTAGATTAAAAATCCCTAACTCTCCCTCATATCCACCTCCGTCAAACAGGTAATCAATCCCAACATTGCCAGTTTCACCAACTTTAAATACCCCTGTGTTAAATGTAAAGCTTTGAGATGTAGTGACAACGGGGGTATCGGATTTTGATACTTCAGAGGCGATAGCTCCAGAATTATTATTGGTTACTACTCCTGAATCGGGATTTTTGCCAGTAGAAGTATCGGATACGATCGCTCCTTCATCCCCTGTGACGCTAGATGAAGACTCGGTTGTCACAACTGGCTTTTCTGACGATACTGGTGTGGTTGAGCCAGTGTCAAGCGGTGCGATCGCTTGATCTTCACTCTCAGAAGTTACCGCTGCTTTATCTGTGACAGGGGAAGTTTTCTCAATGGAAACTGATGATTTCTCAATCGCTGGTGCGAGTGCCTCTGAGTTGGTAGAAGTTACGTCAGTTTCAGTTTTAGCAGAATCAGATGTTGCAGGTTCAGTTACAACGAGGGTATCTGATTTTGATACTTCCGATGCGATCGCGACTGAATTATTATTGGTTACTACTCCTGAATCTGGATTTTTGGGAGTAGAAGTATCAGATACGATCGCTCCTTCATCCCCTGTGACGCTAGATGAAGACTCGGTTGTCACAACTGGCTTTTCTGACGATACTGGTGTGGTTGAGCCAGTGTCAAGCGGTGCGATCGCTTGATCTTCACTCTCAGAAGTTACCGCTGCTTTATCTGTGACAGGGGAAGTTTCCTCAATGGAAACTGATGATTTCTCAATCGCTGGTGCGATCGTTTTATTTTCAGTTGAAGTAATGGAAGTGTCTGGCGTCTTAGATTGACTTGTTGCTGGCGTAACGTTTTCTTTTGGCTGTTCCGTATTATTAAGTGTTTCGCTTTGAGGAGCAGAAGGATTAGTTAATGAGTCCGGTTTTGAATTATCTATTACCGCTTCGTTTACTTTTAAGCCTGTTAGGGTATCGATTCCTGTATCGGATGTACTAGATTGAGATTTTAAATCATTTGAAAAAATACTTGTTTTTGTGGTGCTAGAGTTGGGCAAAATTACATTATCGATCTCCTCATTTTTTAAGTCTAAAATACTTGGCAGTTTATCTTTGATAGGGGCTGAATCGTTAGCAATCAATGAACTGTTAACATAGCTGACATTGTTTATTTTATCTGATGCTAGTGCGAGTGCATTTGTCGAGCCTATTACTGCATCTAGATTGCTCTTTTCCTTGTCAAATTTAAGTGTAGCGTTGTAATTAATTAATTCGCCCACGGTAGATTCCCTCTGATTTATCTGCGTTGAATGGGTGGTTTTAGTGAATTTATCCTTGCCTGACTTTCAAGAAGTATTTTTTTAATAAGCATTGCAATAAAATTAAGCAGCTCTTGCAATGCCCATTACTACCTGACAATGAAACTGCATTAGATATGCACACTTTTGATAGCTATTACTCTTAATATTGCAATTCACTGGTTAAATTTTCCTCGATTCAGTAATAACACTGATGCGCCGATCGTGTCTGTGAGTAAAAGTTATAAATAGTTATATCGTGGCTCCAAACTCTACCGAGTTTTTAAGTATAATGGTCTAAACGCGTGCAATTGGGGACAGGAACCACGACCCTTGCGCTAACAAACCGGATAATTTTAGATAAATGACTATTGAAGAAGCACTGCTTTTCCTCGACTCAGTTCTCAAACAAGAGCATCTCAACGATATTCACATACTGGTATTGCGGCAGACTTGGGAAGGACACTCTTATCCACAGATTGCCAAAAGCGCGGGTTATGATGCCGAATACATTAAGTTTGTTGGCTTTCAGTTATGGCAAGTTCTCAGTCGGCTATTCGGAGAAAAAGTCACAAAGAGTAATGTTCAGTCAGTTATGCGACGGAAAGCGCAACAGGCACAAGTAACTGTCGCACTACCAAATAGCCAAATTAGTCACAATATAAATAAACAAATCCATTGGAGTGGTGCGATCGCCGATCGAGTTGCAACTCATGTAACCAAACTCAACAAAAGTATTAATTGGGGAGAAGCAATAGATGTTTCTATTTTCTACGGACGTACACAGGAATTAGCTTTATTAGAACAGTGGCTGATCGGTGATCGCTGCCGCCTAGTGACACTGTTGGGGATGGGTGGCATTGGTAAAACCTCTCTCTCTATCAAGGTAGCAGAACGCGTCCAAGAGCAATTTGATTATATTATCTGGCACAGTCTCTGCAATGCTCCATCGCTCCTCGACTTGTTGGCAGAACTGATTCAATTTCTCTCGAACCAACAGGAAACAAATTTACCGGAAACTGTGGATGCTGGAATCTCGCGCCTGATGCACTATCTGCGACAGCATCGGTGTCTTTTAATATTGGATAACTTCGAGTCAATTCTACAGGAAGAAGAACGCACGGGTTGTTATCGACAGGGATATGAAGGCTACGATAAACTTCTGCGATGCGTAGCCGAAATCAACCATAAAAGTATCCTGCTATTAACCAGTCGAGAAAAACCAATCGGTTTAGCCGCTAAAGAAGGTAAAAATTTGCCAGTTCGTTCATTACAACTGACAGGTTTAACAACCCCAGCAGCACAGGAAATTGTCGAAGGTATTGCTTTTTTTCAAGGATCAGACTGCGAATGGGATATGTTGATATCCCACTATGCTGGAAATCCGTTAGCCTTAAAAATGGTTGCTCCAGCCATCCATGATTTTTTTGATAGTAGCCTGACCAGATTTTTAGAACTCTTAAATCAAGGAACTTTAGTATTTGATGATATTCGGAACTTATTAGACCGACAATTCAATCGTTTATCATATCTAGAAAAAAAGGTGATGTACTGGCTGGCTATCGAGCGCGAGCTAGTCTCGCTGACAGAATTACAACAAGATTTAGTTTCAAAATTAACTGTCAAAGAATTACTAGAGGTTTTAGGTTCTCTCGTTAGACGTTCTCTCATCGAAAAAACCTCAGACGGCTACACTCAACAGCCCGTCGTCATGGAATACATGACGGAACGATTAATCGAAAAAGTCTGCACTGAGATAACCAGCAGCGAAATTGACCTTCTCAGAAACCATGCTCTTCTCAAAGCTACAGCTAAAGAATACCTTAGAGATACGCAAGCTCGTCTTATCCTTAAACCTATTGCCGAACGACTGCTTTTTACTTTTGAACGCCAGCAACTTCTCGAGAGCAAACTCAAACCAATTCTAGCATCGCTGCGCGGTAAACCAACCATAGAAACTGGCTATGCTGCGGGTAATATTATAAATTTATTGCGTCAGATGCAGCCAGATTTAAGCGGTTGGGATTTTTCTAATTTGACCGTTTGGCAAGCTTATTTACCCGATACGAATTTGCATCAGGTAAACTTTGCTGGGGCTAATTTAGCTAATTCCGTTTTCACTGAAGTTCTGGGAAGCGGTTTGTCAATCGCTTTTAGCCCGGATGGACAACTTTTAGCAATGGGCGATACAAATGGTGAGATTCACTTGTGGCAAATGCCAGAAGTTAGACTGCTGAGAACTAGCAAAGAATACGGCAGCATCGTGTTATCAGTCGCTTTTAGTCCGGATGGGAAAACTCTTGCTACTGGCGGTAGTAACGGGACGATTCGTTGCTGGGATGTTAGCAGTTGGTCTATCCGTCAAATATTGCAGGGAAATACTAGCCCTGTGCTGGGAGTGGCTTTTAGTCCTGATGGCAAGATGCTTGCTAGTAGCATCGGTGATGGAAATGTGCGTTTCTGGGATTGGAGTCATGGACGATGCTTGCTAACTTTGCAAGCACACAAAAGTCAGGCTTGGTCGATCGCATTTAGTCCTCAAGGTAATATTTTAGTTAGTGGCGGTGATGACGGAATACTTAAACTTTGGGATATTGCTACGGGACAATGCCTGAAAATGTTTCAGAGTGACAGTCGTCAAATTCGATCGGTTACTTTTAGTCTGGATGGTAAAACTGTAGCCTGTGGCGGTGCTGATGCTTCGATCGCCCTGTGGGATATTAACACGGGTGAAGTCTTGAGGATTTGCTCTGGACACTCACAAATAGTAGTGTCTGTTGCCTTTAGTCCTGACGGTCAGATTTTAGCAAGTTGCAGCGAAGACAGCACGGTGAGATTGTGGGAGGTAATATCGGGTAAGTGTCTAAAAACGCTGCAAAAACACACCAGTCGGGTTTCAGCCGTCGCGTTTAATCCTGATGGCAAAACTTTAGCTAGCACTGGTGAAGACTGTACGGTGAGACTGTGGGATGTTAAAACAGGTCATTGTCTGAAAACAGTATTGGGGCAAAGCAATCCAGTAAATTCGGTAGTTTTCTCGCCCGATGGCCAAACTTTAGCTAGTAGCGATCGCGCCGTGAGATTATGGAATATCAAAACGGGGAAATGTATTAAAAGCATAGAGGATGGACATACTAATCGATTGAAATCGATTGCCTTTAGTCCGAATGGGGACTTGTTGGCGAGTGGATTCTCTGACACTACTGTTAGGTTATGGGATGCTATGACAGGAGAATGCCTAAAAAGCTTAGAGGGTCATTCTGCTTGGGTTTGGGGAGCCACCATCAGTCCCGACGGTAAGATATTGGCAAGTTTCAGTGCCGATCGGACTATCAAACTATGGGATATTAGCACAGGGCAATGTCTTTATAGTTTTACTGAGCATCAGAGTTGGGTGATGGGAGTTACTTTTAGTCCTTCAGGTAATATCCTGGCTTCTGCGAGTACCGATAATACGGTGAAGTTATGGGATATCAGTACAGGGAAAGTCTTAAGAACTTTGATGGGAAATAGCAGTTGGGTTTGGTGTGTTGCCTTTAATCCTGACGGTAATATCCTCGCAAGCAGCAACACTGACGGTAGCATCAACTTTTGGGATATCAATACCGGAGAATGTCTGACCAGTCTGGAGGGACATGGGGGTATTGTGTCATCTATAATTTTCAGTCCTGATAGTACATACTTGGCGAGTGGCGGTCATGACCAAACTATACGAGTTTGGGATGTTAGCACGGGTAGATGTTTGCAAGTTCTCGAAGGACATAACCATTGGGTATGGTCAGTTGCTTTTAGTCCAGATGGTCAGACCCTTGCTAGTAGTAGCCAAGATGAGACGATTAAGCTTTGGGATGCACTGACGGCTAAGTGCATCAAAACCTTACCAATTCCCAAACCTTATGAAGGCATGAAAATGACAGGTGTTAAAGGTTTAACTGAGGCGACTATTGCGACGCTCAAAACACTGGGGGCAGTTGAAGTAAGTTGATCGCGACTTATACCAAATCCGGGTTTACTACCCCTTTTTTTTGTATTATTTGTCATTGCGAGGAAGGAAGCAATTGCAGAGACTAAGCGATTGCTTCCTTCCTCGCAATGACGGAGGGTTCGTGATGATATTAAACCCGGATTTGGGAGCGGGCGACTACATTGGAGGGGGTGGGGCGTCTTGAATTTTAGCCAGTGCTGCTTTCATTTCAGGAGTGGCTAGCAACTTTTGGGTATCTGCGATTAAACGATCGCCCCAGAGGTTTTCTTTGAGATATTCTACGGTAGCATAGCGTTTGTCTAGTTTCAAAGCTGCTTCTCCCATCGCTAAGCCTTTTTCTTTGTCACCTTTTGTGTACAATGCTACTGCTAGAGCTAGCATTGATTCGGCTGCTTTGTTGTCGATCGCGATCGCCTGTTCCCAGCGTTTGATGGCGCTATCAACATCTCCCATTTCGTATTTGACTAATCCGATATTGTTAATAGCCGGCCACAGGTTTTTTTCTAAAGCAAAGGCTTTTTCATATTGGGCGATCGCCTGATCGAACCGCTTCAGCTTGTAAAAAGCATTGCCTAAATCAAATAATGCACCTGGAGTGTCTGGTTTTAACTTTAACCCTGCTTGCAAATATTCGACTGCTTTCTCGTAGTTCGCTTTCCGAAAGTGAGCTTCTCCCAAGACAAATTTAATTGATGGATTTTCTGGTGACAGAGATTGAGCTTGCCCCAAAGCTTCAATGCCTTTGTCAAGCTGCTCGACTTGAAGGTACAAGCTGCCTAACAAAGTCCAAGTTTGAGCATTTTTGGGGGCTAACTGTGTGGCGAGTTCGGCTCTAGGTACGGCGAGTTGGTACTGCTGCAGCCTGGCTAGCTGGACGGCTTCTTCTGCAAGGCTCAAGGCTGTTTGTTCAAGTTGGGCCGAGTCGATTTGCAGGGTGTAAGGCAGGAGTGCCTGTGCGACAGCAGGCTCGGGCATTGTCCACAAACCGAGTGCGAGTAGCAGAGATATTAAAGGAATGCGATTAGGCACTGTACAGCCCCAGAAAAAAATATAAGGGTTTCTCGATCGCCTATAATAACTCATATTTTTGAGTTTTGATATTGCTTCTTGACTCGCCACACTTCTGGGTTTTCATTTAAATACTTTTCAAATTATATTTACACTCAGGGTAGTCGTTTTTATTCACTGTTTTATAGAGCACCGATCGCCTCACTACAAACAAGCAAAATTATGAGTTATTATAAACTTGATTGAGTTAACAAATAACGCTTCGCGGTTGACAGTTAAAGAGTTACCCAATTCTGTTTTCTCTCATAATAATACTTGATTTTTTTATGGTTAATAAGCGAGTTTATTCCTCTCTACAAACCTGGTAAATTGTTTATTTTCAGGAACTTGAATGCGTTAATAAACTCTGTTGAATTTTGTCTAACAATTGTGCTGCTGATAAGGAAGAAGGCAAAATTTTAGCAGATACTTCTTGCAGTAGAAAGTCGATCGCCTCGGATTCCGAATTTACAGCAGATCGATAATCCCAGACTAAAATCGGCAGTTTTACTGCCATTTGGCGCAGGTTCGATAGCGCCTGCAACATAGCGGGGGATTCTGAGGGGGCATCTCGCAAACACAGCAAAACTAAGTCAACGCTTTGATATTGCAACTGCTGCAAAACTTCTGTCCAGCAGGAAGCGATCGACCCTCGAAATCCTGCTGTGTGGATGTACTGAATCAAAGCTTGAAAGTTAGGAGTAGAAAACTGGGAATTGGGGAGGGGAATCTCGGCATTTGTCGATCGATCGCAATGTTCCAATTCTTCCGTCGGGTTTCCCCCAGAAGTTCGGTGCAAATCCGGTAAAGTCGAAATGTCGGCAAATAAAATGCTGGGCTTCCAACTCATGCCCGCAGCAACTTGAATCACTTGCCACAAAGCACTTGGCATTAACCCGGTTGGTGAAGTTTCACTGTCGTCGGGACTCCTAGTGGCTAAACAGGGAAATACCGACAATCCTTTGACTTGATTTGCCAGTTGCGTAGTTGGGGGGTCTAAAGTCACCAAGGGGAGAGAACCCAAATTTCGAGACCGACTTAACTGTTCGATAAAAGCTAAGGGGTTTTGCAGTGCACTTGTACCGTCCAAGACGATCGCGTCGGGCCGCCAAATTCTGGCCACGAGTTCTGCTTGGCCGAGGTCGTCTGCTTCTAAAACCCGACAGTAGTTGGGGTTGAGCAGTAAAGCGGAACCTTGAGAGGAACCGTTTTGCGGGCTGAGCCACAACACAGTTAAAGAACTCCTTACTTTGGGGCTACTAGCATTACTGTGACCGATCAAGTCTGCCAGCAGCCGCCGCAAAGCGGGTTCTTCCACCGGCAAGCTCAAAAAGCCTTCGGCTCTGTTGACACTGGCCCGTTCTTTTTCGCCTCTGGTGGCCGTGACGATCGCCGGAATCGATCGGGTATCCGGGTCACTCTTGAGCAGGGTCAGCACGTCCCAACCCGACAGCAGCGGCAGCAGCGGGTTGAGGAAAATCGCTTCTGGACTGAACCTGCGAGCTTTTTCCAGCGCTTCGGTGCCGGAACGGGCGACTATTACTTGGTAGCCCAAACCTGAGATGACGTTGGTTAAATCTTCGATATATTTGGGAACTGCTTCGACTATTAATACTAAACGAGAGCGAGAATTGGCGATCGGAGTCGGATATTGGGGTTTTAATAATTCTGCCTCGGCGGCTCCAGGTACCGGGACTTCTTCGCTGCTATTTCCCGGAGGATTTGGTGGCAGCAACAGGGTAAATTGAGAGCCTTGGTTTTCTGAGGAAATAAACGAAACGTCCCCGCCGTGGAGCCGAGCTAGGCGTTGAGTCAGTACCAGTCCCAGTCCGGTTCCTTGAAAGCGCCTGGTGAGGGGGCTTTCTAGCTGTTGGAATTTCTGAAAGATTAGGTGCTGTTTCTCGGCGGGGATGCCGATGCCCGTGTCCGAAACTGTGAATGCGATCCAGCCTTCCCAAACATTTACTTTCAATCCGATTTTGCCGCCGATCTCGGTGAATTTTAGGGCATTGGAAAGGAGATTAACCAACATTTGCCGCAGCCGCAGTTCGTCAGCAATTAAGTGGCTCAGTCCCGGTTCTATTTCGAGTGTAAACTCTATTTGGGCGGATGGTTCTGCGTTTGCTGTACCGTCAGTTTTGCTCGGGGCGGGAGGGTTTTTTTCTTCTTGCTGTTGCAGTTGTTTTGCTTGTTCAAAGGCTCTTTGGCAGGTTGATGCTATTTCGACTGGTTCGGGAATTAGTTCTAGCTGCCCGGTTTCCATCCGGGTCAAGTCTAATATATCGTTAACTATTGTCATCAAATGCCGCCCGCTTTTATGGATTAGTTTGGCGTAGCGTGTTTGGCGGTCGTTTAGTTCTCCGATCAATTTATCTTTGAGGAGGCTTGACAAACCTAGCACGGCGGTGAGCGGGGTTTTTAGTTCGTGGCTGATGCAGGATAAAAATTCGTCTTTTAGTCGGTTGAGGTGAATTAAATCTGCGTTTTTCGCTGCTAGTTCTTTGGCGACTAAATGTTCTTCGGTAACATCTTGGCCCATTACTAAAATTAGCTTGTCTGAGAGCGGCTGTTTGACAAATTGCCAGATCCGTTCTTGACCTTTTTGTACGGGGCACTCGCAAATGTAGGTGTCTGGTTTGCCGGCGGTGGGGCACCAAGCTGGAGCGGTTAATGTTGAGGGGGAGGCGGCAGCGTACAGGGGCAGCGGGCAACTGGTGGCTGCTGTTGAATCGCGCTCGCTCGATCTACTTGCTCCTACTAGGCTCCTGCATTCTTTGGTGATGCCCTCTAACTCCACGCTCTTGTATTCGCTTGTTAAATGGCTTGGTTTGCGGGGCGAGTGTTTACCCAAATTTGCTGCTGGTTCTGGAACTGGTTCTGGGCCTGCTCCCAGCAAAATCCGCCACGCTGCGTTTTGGCTGACTATTTGTGCGGTGGGGGTTTGCAATCTTAGGGGCAGGGGCAGTTTTTCCAGTAGTTCGACTAGGGAGTTCAGGTTTTCCGAAGGTTTCAATCCTGCTTCTAGAAAGCGCACTTGAGCGTCTAGGACCGTGGCGATTGCTTCGGAAATTGGTTTTTTTAATTCGATTTCTTTGACGGCTGTTGCCGGCTCTGTGAGGCTGCAGAGCGAGCTGCTGTTGAGTGCGGCGAATTGCAGCAGGCTCAGGCTGTCTAGCATTCCTAAAAATTGACCGCTGGCATCTGTGAGGGCGATCGGAGTGTTTGAGGAAATGCCGACGGTTTGGCGGTTTGGCCCGGCTGGGGTGTTTTGTTCCTCTGTTTGCAGGTACTGCCAGAATTCCCTGACGCTCATAGCGGCGGGTAATGCCATGACTGGTTCGATCGCGATCGGGCTTTCTGACAAAGGTTGCTGCCCGTCGTTTGTGCGATCGGCTCCCCAAGCCCAAAGGCTGCGGAGGTACACTAATCCCAGCGGCTGTAGCTGTTCGTTGACTACTGCGACTCGATCGCAGTTGCAGGAGCTGAAAATTGACTGCAGCGATTCTAGCGCAGCCGTTTGGTGGCACAACGGCACTGGCTCGATAAAATTTTTGAGACTGGGGGTGGTGAGTGGCATAACAAACCTGAGAGTCTGCTCGCGAGAGCAGTAATATTTTTGATGCTCAATGTAGCTGCGAATTTTTGTATCTTATTTGTTTTATATCAGTTCGCTATCAGGCTTGATATCTGCACCGAGACCGGGGAGTTCGATGCCTACGCCTGATTTGAGGCGACTAGCAATTATTTTAAGGCTTAAGCTTAATTGCAGAAATCACGCTCAGGGTGCTTGACACAAAAACCACAGAGTACACTTTGATTCTTCCTTTGGTAGAAGCGCATCACTTATTTTGCGGTTAAGATTGGTTAAAATAAATATTGAGATGATTGTTAAAATGTTAAGTTTTTTATAAAGGAGATATCAACTCTGAGCGAGCCAGCACTTTCAGGCAACTTAGGTGGTGCACCTACAGCTTTGCTTCCTCAACTGTCTATCGGTATTTTTGTCCGCTCTGAGGAAATCGCAGCCTCTGCGATCGAGCTTTTGAGAGGCGAACGCTATGCTTTAACGCACATTAAGTCGGCAGTGGAGCTTTTGGGGTTCCTTAAGCACAATTATCACCTTGATTGTTTGGTTTTGGAGGTGGATGGGGATCTGCGATCGCTTCTAGGCAAGCTGCAAGAACGATCGATCTTTTTGCCTGCTGTGATTTTTTCGCCTCACCCGCAAGATTGCAGGCCCGAAGCACCATATTCAGAGGGTTTTGAGGCCGCAGCCAGTACCCCCAACAAGAGTCAAGACGAAAGCTGTGCTTTTTTTTATCACCCTGCTGAGGTGCAACTGGCAATCGCTCGATCGAGCGAAATAGCTGCCGGTATCGATCGGGCAATCGCACAATTTCTGAAGCTTTCAACTCCGGTTCCTGTCAATTACCAATCCGTAACGGTCGATGCGACAGCCCAATTGACGGCTCAAAGTTTGCTCAGCCGACAGCAGCGACGGCTGGCGGAAAAATTACGGGAGCGATTAGGATACTTAGGTGTGTATTATAAAAGAAATTCCCAGATTTTTTTGAGAAATCTGTCGGGACCAGAGAAACAAAAGTTTTTGGAGCAACTCAAGTCAAGTTATCGCGACATCGTTTTGAATTATTTTTCTCAAGATACTGCGGTCAACAATCAAATAGATGAATTTGTGAATTTGGCTTTTTTTGCTGACGTTCCCGTGACTCAGATTGTAGAAATTCACATGGAATTGATGGACGAGTTTGCTAAACAGCTAAAAATAGAAGGACGCAACGAGGAAATATTGCTCGATTACCGCTTGACTCTGATTGACGCGATCGCTCATATGTGCGAGATGTATCGGCGATCGATTCCGAAAGAAACCTCTCAAGGTAGAAGGTAGAAGGGATTCGGCATAATTTAAGAAAGAAAAGGTAGAAGGTAGAATCTAACAAAAAATAAAGGAGCCGACAAACGGTCGCGCGAGGGAGAGGCGGAAATTATTATAAAATAACAAAGAACAGCGGATTTAAGACAAATAACAACTACAACTAACATCTGACAACTAATACTCAACATTTAAAAAAGTTCATGAGTCCTCTGAAGAAAACCTACGTTCTGAAGCTGTACGTTGCGGGGAATACTCCCAACTCAGTGCGAGCTTTGAAAACCCTAAAGGACATCCTAGAACAAGAATTTCAAGGCGTCTACGCGCTGAAAGTCATAGATGTTCTCAAAAATCCTCAGCTAGCAGAAGAGGACAAAATATTGGCAACCCCGACGCTGGCCAAAATCCTGCCACCACCGGTGCGAAAAATTATTGGCGATTTGTCCGATCGTGAGAAAGTTCTGATAGGATTAGATTTGCTCTATGAAGAACTTCGCGAAGAAGACCTGAATTCATAAGATAATCAGGTGAGAGTCAGTCGATTTTAGATTTAAGACTTCGGTTTGGCGTGAAACGTTCGGCGAGCGCTCAGTCGAAGCGTCGAGTCGTGCGAGCGTCGAACGATTTTAGATTTTAGATTTATTCAACAGATGAATCTGGGAGGTTGAACACAAGTCTAAAATTTTTCTCCTTCCACGACAGGAGTACGTGGCACGGTATCGGTTTTTGGGCGGGGTCATTAGTCAGCAGTCAGCAGTAATTAGTTATTGAGCAAGAGCCAAAACTAAAAGCTGGGTACAAAGACTCATGATCGGCGGTTAATGAGTGACAACTAAAGAATACTGAGAGTTGACAAAAATCGACATGAATGAAATTAGTCAAACGGTTAAACGAGAAGGATTGGTAACGGCAGGAGTTGAAAAAATTCGCACGATGATTGAGGGTTTCGATGACATCAGTCACGGCGGAATGCCACTCGGGCGAACCACCCTAGTCAGCGGCACATCAGGAACGGGAAAAACTTTATTTGCCGTACAATTTCTGTATAACGGAATTACCCATTTTGACGAAGCTGGAGTTTTCGTAACTTTTGAAGAATCTCCGACAGATATTATTAAAAATGCTTGCAGTTTCGGTTGGGATCTGGCACAGTTAATCGAGGAAGGCAAGCTATTTATTTTGGATGCTTCCCCCGATCCAGAAGGTCAAGATATCGTAGGAAATTTTGATTTATCAGCCTTAATCGAGCGAATTCAGTACGCCATTCGCAAGTACAAAGCCAAGCGGGTTTCAATAGATTCTGTTACCGCCGTATTTCAGCAGTACGATGCTGCATCGGTGGTGCGCCGAGAAATTTTTCGCTTAGTTGCGCGCCTCAAACAAGTCGGAGCAACTACAGTTATGACGACGGAACGGGTGGAAGAATACGGCCCGGTGGCTCGGTTTGGAGTGGAAGAGTTTGTGTCGGATAATGTGGTGATTGTTCGCAACGTATTGGAAGGAGAACGCCGCCGCCGCACCATCGAAATTTTGAAGTTGCGGGGTACAACTCATATGAAGGGCGAATATCCTTTTACTATGACTAATGACGGAATTAATATTTTCCCATTGGGGGCGATGCGATTAACTCAAAAGTCTTCCAACGTGCGGGTTTCTTCGGGCGATAAAACTCTAGATGAGATGTGCGGCGGCGGCTTCTTCAAAGACTCGATTATTTTAGCTACGGGTGCAACGGGAACCGGCAAAACGCTCTTAGTGAGCAAGTTCTTGCAGAATGCTTGTATGAACGGCAATCGGGCGCTGCTGTTTGCCTATGAAGAGTCGCGGGCTCAGTTGTTCCGCAATGCTTATTCTTGGGGCATTGATTTTGAGGAAATGGAACAGAAAGGAATGCTGAAGCTGCTGTGTACTTACCCGGAATCTGCCGGTTTGGAAGACCACTTGCAGACTATTAAATCAGAAATTGCGGAGTTCAAACCTTCTCGAATTGCTATAGACTCGCTGTCTGCTTTAGCTAGGGGTGTCAGCAATAATGCTTTCAGGCAATTTGTGATCGGAGTGACAGGTTTTGCGAAGCAGGAAGAAATAACCGGCTTTTTTACGAATACAAGCGACCAGTTTATGGGTTCTAATTCGATTACGGACTCCCATATTTCTACAATTACTGACACGATTATTATGCTGCAGTATGTAGAGATTCGAGGAGAAATGTCGCGGGCAATTAATGTGTTTAAGATGCGCGGTTCCTGGCACGACAAAGGAATTCGGGAATACACAATTACTGAAAGAGGCCCACAAATTAAAGATTCGTTCCGTGGTTACGAACGGATTATCAGCGGTTCTCCCACTCGGATTACGATTAATGAGAAGAGTGAGCTATCGCGGATTCTCCAGGGTGTGCAAGGTCAAGACGATGAGGATATTTGAGAGTTAGCAGTAATTCATCGTTGTTAAAAGTAGGTTGGATTGAGCTAGGGAACCCAACCTACTTTTAATTTGAGGAGTTTGTGAAAATTTATAGCAACCGCGACAATGTTTAGGAGGTTTTTAATTGCTGAAATAGGAGCTTTGATTGCCTTCTGCATCAGCGCCTTATGGTATATCAATTTCACTAAATAGGTTTTGGTAAAAATCTAGGGGTAAGCTGTTGAGCCTCTAAATTGTATATTTCAATGACATCTCAAAAATCATAAAATCCTCTCTATATCCCATTCTCGGACATACCAGCAAATCTTCCTAGCCTAGCACTTTAGTCCCTCGTGTTGCCTATCTCTACTACCCCCACATTAGCGGAACCACGAGAAATTATTGTACTAAAATATTAAAATTTATTTTATTATCAAACATCATTACTTACACCTCATCACCACTATTAGCCTCTCCCTCGCTCCACAAGATGAAATGGATTTCGATAGCTTGCTCAAAAATGCAGATATTTCCCTATATTAAGTTAAGGAATGAGGTCGAATACCTATATTTTTTACACAGCCACCATACCTAGGGCCAAATCCAATACCGTGGCGATCGCAAATCTCTTGAATTGTGCTTGGAAAGCCAATACTTGCTGTATGATCAACCTCAGCTCGATTCGCAAACAGGTAGCCTTGCTGGTGTTAAAGTTATAGTAGGAGGGTGTTCTCCTGAACTAGGTTGGATTCATCGCCATCGATGTATTGCCATTACCGAAAAAACTGGATTGATTTGGCCCGAAGAGCAAATGAATTTTAGAGCAAGCTTGCTGGCAATATCAGCAGTGGCTAGCAGCAGGACTAATTCTGCCTAATGTCGCGGTGAATCTGTCGCCACGTCAACTCAGCCAACCGACTTTAATCGCTAAGAGCGATCGCATTGTTGAGCGCACCGATATGAAGCCAAAATATCTAGGGCTAAAGATTACGGGAACGGCAATGAGGCTTAATGTTGACATTACATACAATCTTTTGAGCCAATGATCCGAGCATGGTATGGAGATTTATGTCGATGATTTTGCGACTGGCTATGCTGCTTTTAACAATCTGAAAAATTTTCTGGTAAAGTCGCTCAAAATTGATCCCTCACTTGTCCGCGATTTAGCCAGCGTTTCGAGCGAGCGATCGCGGAATAATTGCCCAACCCATAGTTGTAATCACACATGGCTTAAATCTCAGTACAATTGCCGAAGGAATTGAAACCCCACCGAAATAGGAATAGTTACAAGCAAGCGCCTAGGAAATTGGGCTGCATTATATGTTGAGGAAGCCGGCTATTGCTGAGTTTGCCACTCAATTAATCTGAGATCCTGAATTGTTGTCTACCACTATGTGGAATCAGCAATCCTCCCTCTTGAAAGCGCGCAAAAGTCTTATAATTAATTTAATGCTCATGTCGCTCAAATGACCAAAAAAATTTTCTTACGGAATAATATAAAATTGTTTGGACAAGGCACCCAGACGATGATGTTTGCTCATGGATTTGGTTGCGATCAAAATATGTGGCGTTTCGTAACACCGGCTTTTGAGAAGGACTACAAAATCATCCTATTTGATTATGTAGGTTCGGGACAGTCTGATATTAGTGCCTACAGTTATGAACGGTACAGCGACCTCAATGGCTATGTTCAGGATATCCTCGATATCTGTGAAGAATTAGGGTTGACGGATGTGATTTTTGTCGGTCATTCTGTCAGCAGTATGATCGGCCTTCTGTCCTCAATTCAAGCTCCTAATTACTTTAATCGCCTGATTCTCCTAGGGCCTTCACCTTGCTACATCAATGATTTACCAAATTATTACGGAGGGTTTGAGCGAAAAGATATTGAGGATCTGCTCGATATCATGGAGAAAAATTACATTGGTTGGGCAAGCTTTCTGGCGCCAATGGTGATGCAGAATCAGGAGCGTCCTGAGTTAAGTGAGGAACTTGAGACAAGTTTTTGCTCCACTGATCCGGTGATTGCAAGTCGCTTTGCCGAGGTAACTTTTTACTCTGACAATCGCAGTGATTTACCCAAGGTACCAGTACCTTCACTGATATTGCAATGCGCTGATGACGTGATTGCTCCCACCGAAGTAGGGCATTACCTTCAGCGCCACCTACCTAAAAGTGCGCTACGGCTGATGAAAGCTACGGGACATTGCCCGCACCTGAGTCATCCACAAGAAACGATCGAGATGATTAAGGAGTATTTGAGTGTACCTCATACTACTTGATTTGTATGGCAAACATGACCTACCAGATAGACGAGCTACTCAACACGTCACCCTGTGGATTCCTCTCGTTTGCTGACGATGGTACGATCCTAATGGTCAACGCCACATTACTGGAATTACTCGGATACGAAACCGATGAACTGCGGGAACGCAAAATGGACTCCATTCTGCCAATGCCCAGCCGGATTTTTTTTCAAACCCATTTCTTCCCCCTGTTGAAGCTCGACGGTAAAGTAGAGGAAATTTACTTCTCATTAAGGTCGAAGCATGGTAGTGATATACCTATGCTGATCAACGCTGTGCGTCGGAATCAGGGAGGAAACTTTGTGAACGATTGCATCTTGATCTGTATCCGCCAGCGTATTCTATACGAAGGTGAAATTATTAAAGCAAAAAAAGCAGCAGAGGCAGCTATTCTCGCCCAAAAGCAAGCGGAAATAGCTTTGCGGAAACAGTACGACAAGGCTATATTACTTCAAGAAATTACTCAACACATCCGTCAATCTCTTGATTTGTCTACAATTTTTGAGATTGCTTCCCAGGACATTCGCCTGTTTCTTGATGCCGAGCGCGTCGGCATATTTAAGTTTGATCCTGACAGTAATTTTGGATATGGTGAGTTTGTTTCAGAATCCGTAGGCGAAGGATGTAAATTGGTAAGCAAAAATCTCTTGAACGACAAGTGTGGTGGTCAACAATATCCTAATTCATATCAAGAAGGAAGAATGAAGATAGTTGAAGATATCAATAATATTGATCTTCAACACTGTTACCGCGCTCTTTGGAAACAATTTCCGGTTCGGGCTAATTTAGTTGCGCCGTTGCTAAATGGACAAGATTTGTGGGGGTTGTTATGTATTCATCAATGTTCTGCTCCTCGGCAATGGGAAGAATTTGAAGTTGACCTTGTTAAACAGATTGCTAATCAGTTAGCGATCGCCATTAAACAAGCGGATATTTTCCAGAAGTTGCAGAAGGAATTGGCAGAAAGGCAGCAGGCCCAAGCGCGGATGAGAGAAATTAATCAACAACTGGCACTCTCTAACGAAGAACTAGCCCGCGCTACTCACCTCTTAGAACAAGTGGTAAATATTGATGGGTTGACTCAAATTGCTAATCGCCGCTGTTTTAATGACCGCTTAGAGCATGAATGGCAGCGGCTATACCGGGAACAAAAACCTATTTCTCTTTTGTTGTTTGATGTGGATTATTTCAAACGTTATAATGATTGCTACGGTCATCAAATGGGGGATAGTTGCCTGTTCAAACTTGCTCAGACGGTGCAAGAGGTGGTGTACCGTCCGGCGGATTTAGTGGCGCGTTACGGCGGAGAAGAATTTGGCATCATTTTGCCTAATACAGATATTGAAGGAGCGAGTTCGGTGGCCCAACGGATTCACGCTGCTATTCAAGCTTTACATATTCCTCACAAAACCTCTGATGTGAGCGATGTAGTTACTATTAGTATGGGTATCGCTAACTTGATTCCGATTTCGGAACTATCATCGGCTGACTTGATTGCGCTCGCCGATCGTTCACTGTACCGTGCCAAGCACCAGGGGCGCAATCAGTCGGCGACCTGCGACTACAGCGGCGATTCGATTTTTGACACTGACGCTTAAATCACAATAATTGACACCGAGGACAAAAATTTGTCCCCAGTGTCTCAAAGTAAGTCATTGAATAAATTTAAGTGAGCACGGAGGGATTTGAACCCCCGACCCTCAGGACCGGAACCTGATGCTCTATCCACTGAGCTACGTGCCCTCGACTTTTTAGAGTATAACACGTCTTGCGGAAAATGGCGAGTGCCGATCGCAAATTTCTTGACCCGCCTCCAAATCGCTTGAGGGATGCGGGTTCAACTCGCCCACGCGATCGGAGAGCAGGCAGTTCTCGAAGCTAGAGACTGCAAATTCTACCTAAATGTTCACAATAATACGACAATGGGGGAAATAATCAACTTTAATCTAGCCAAGATTAGGTTTACATTCGATGGGGTCGAGCATCTAGCACAGCTAAAATAGCCCGCATCAATTCTTTCTAGCTAGTCGGCAGTAAATGGTGCTGCTGTTAAGACAGCTTGTGCAAGGACGCTTCTAGACTAAGTTCACCAAACCTCTCAATCTTATGGTTTCTCAACTTTTAGACAAATTACCGCTGCGAACTGTTCTCATAGTTCCATTTGTACTGCAAATCGTTGGAGCCGTGGGACTCGTAGGATATCTTTCTTTTAGAAACGGACAAAAAGCAGTTAATAACCTTGCCAGTCAGTTAATGAGCGAAGTGAGTTTGCGTGTCGAGCAAAACCTGCAAGTTTACCTAACAACTCCCCATCAAATCAATCAAACTAAGCTGGATGCTGTCAACATCGGGTTGTTAAAGATGGAAAACTTATCAGTTTGGGAGAAATATCTTTGGCGGCAAGTACAATTATATCCATATATCAATTTTACCTCCGTTGGCAACAATAAGGGAGATTATAGAGCCGGTGAGCAACTGTCTAACGGCTCCCGAATGATCAATGTGATAGAAACATCTACTGGGTTAAATTTTAATTCTTACAGTACAAACGAACGAGGCGATCGCACTACAGTTACCACCATTGCCAAAAACTATGACAATCGGCAACATCCTGCGTACCAAAAAGCCGTAAAAGTCGGCAAACCTACTTGGAGTTCAGTTTTTGTTTCCTTACTAGAACCGACATTACTTATCAGCGCTATCCAACCAGTATACAGCGAAAAAAATCAGCTAGAAGGAGTCTTATTTACTGCCTTGCGTCTCGACCATCTTGGGAGATTTCTCAACAGTCTCAAAGTTGGCAAATCCGGTCAAACATTTATTATAGATCGCCAGGGTACTTTATTAGCAACTTCCACAAGTGAAAACCCGTTTCGCAGTAAAGGTAATAAAAGACAATTGTTTAAAGTAGAAGAAAGCAGCAACCCTTTTACTCGGTCTACAGCTAAATATTTAACTGCACAGTATCAAAAATTAGACCTAATTAAAAAATCGGAGTTATTGAGCTTTGAAATAAATCACAAGCGACAATTTTTAAAAGTCTTGCCGTTCCAAGACGGCAAAGGTTTAGACTGGCTGATTGTCGTAGTTGTTCCCGAAGCAGATTTCACCAAAGAAATCGATGCCAATACCCGCACAGCGGTTTTGCTTTGTTTCGCAGCTTTAGGAGTAGCTGTGGCGATCGGCATTCTGACTTCTCGGTGGGTGACAAACCCTATTTTGCGCTTAAATGCAGCAGCAAAAAATATTGCTAAAGGTGAATGGGACACAACCGTAGAAAGTGAACGTTCGGACGAATTGGGGGAATTAGCCAAGTCATTTAACAGCATGGCTCAACAACTGCAACAATCTTTTGAAACTTTAGAGAACCGAGTGCAAGAGCGGACGGCAGAATTGGCTGTAGCTAAAGACAAAGCAGAGGTAGCGAATCAAGCTAAAAGCACCTTTCTTGCTAACATGAGCCACGAATTGCGATCGCCTCTCAATGCAATTCTCGGCTTTTCCCAACTGATGACTCGCAGCCAAACTCTATCCCCAGAACATCAAGAAAACATTAGCATAATTAACAGCAGCGGAGAACACCTGCTCACCCTGATTAATAACGTACTCGATTTATCTAAAATTGAATCCGGGCGCACCACCCTCAATCCCAAAAAATTTGACCTCTATCGCCTGCTAAACGACTTGGAAGATATGTTTGAACTCAAGGCACATGACAAGCAGTTGCAGTTAGTTTTTGATCGGAGCACCGACGTGCCACAATATGTAGAAACCGACGAGATAAAGGTGCGACAAATCTTAATTAATCTGCTCAATAACTCTCTTAAATTTACCCATGAGGGGGGTGTAACTGTCAGAGTTAGCAAGCAGTCATTAGGCCAAAGTCAGCAGGTAGAAAAGGGGAGCTTTGCTCACCAAGAACTATCACTAAATACAGAAATTTCAGCACTTAATGGTCTTAAAATATCTCAATCCAGTCACTCGAACAACCAGATTATTGCCACGCCAAATGACGATTCAGCTTCTACCTCTTCCTTCTTCCTTCATTTTGAAGTCGAAGATACTGGTCCCGGTATTGCTACCAATGAATTAGACGCTCTTTTTGAACCATTCGTGCAAACCAAGACCGGCAAAGATTCGCAAGAAGGTACTGGCTTGGGATTGCCAATTAGTCGCAAATTTGTGGAATTAATGGGCGGCGAAATGAGCGTCTGTTCTGCTGTTGGCAAGGGAACTCAATTTAAGTTTGACATTCAAGTTATTGCGGTCGATGCCGCTGATATTGACAGCCCAAAACCGACCCGTAATGTTATTGCTTTGGAACCCCACCAACCCACCTATCGAATTTTGATAGTAGACGATAAACCGCTAAATCGCCAACTGCTAATTAAACTTCTCAATCCTTTGGGTTTTGAACTAAAAGAAGCTACTAACGGTCAAGAAGCTATTGAGATTTGGCACTGTTGGGAACCACATTTAATTTGGATGGACATGAGAATGCCCGTGATGGACGGCTACGAAGCGACGCAATACATTAAAAGCACTATTAAAGGTCAAGCTACTGCGATTATTGCGCTGACTGCGAGCGTGTGGGAGGAAGAACGGGCAGTTATTTTGTCGGCGGGCTGCAATGCTTTTATGCGGAAGCCTTTCCGGGAAGCGGATATTTTTGATGCTCTGCACAAACATATCGGAGTGCGCTATATTTATGAAGATCCGGATCAAACTAATTTATTGCCAATCAAAGAGGGCGATCACGCAATGACTGCGACTGATTTGGTGAAATTGCCTGATTCACTGGTAGCTAATTTAAAGCTAGCGATACTGAATGCAGATATGGATTTAATTGATACCTTGATAGAGCAAATTCGATTAGAGGATGCAGTAACGGCTAGTGCGATCGCAAATTGTATAGAAAATTTTGAGTACGACAAAGTTTTAAAGTTAATATCTCAAGCAATATCACATGAATAACGACATTCTTAGCACCGAGCGCGGTAATATTTTAGTAGTTGACGACACCCCAGCTAATTTGCGGCTGCTAGCCGGAATTTTGAACACCAAGGGCTATAAAGTGCGCCCGGTACCTAGCGGCGAGTTAGCACTTTCGGCGGCAAAAGGTATGCCTCCCGATTTGATTTTGCTGGATATTATGATGCCGGAAATGAATGGGTATGAAGTCTGCCAAAAGATTAAAGCTGATGAACGAACTTGCGACATCCCCGTAATTTTTATTAGCGCGATTAATGAGGTACTTGATAAGGTCAAAGCCTTTGCGGTAGGTGGCGTAGATTATATTACCAAGCCATTTCAGGTGGAAGAGGTTCTAGTTAGGGTAGAAACCCATTTAGCAATGTGCCAATTGCAAAAAAAGCTTCAACAGAAAAACGATGAACTGACACTAACTTTAAATAAATTGCAAGCTACTCAGAATCAATTAGTGCAATCGGAAAAAATGGCTGCGTTAGGGCAACTGATTGCAGGCATTGCTCACGAAATTAATACGCCGTTGGGCGCAATTCGGTCGTCTATTGGAAATATTACTAACTTTTTGGATAACAATCTCGAAAGTTTGCCAGTTTTTTTTAAAGAACTGTCAGCAGAACGCCAGCACGATTTCTTGCGTTTGATGTACAGTTCTAGTCAACAAAATTACTCTTTATCTACTAGAGAAAAACGGGTTCTGAAAAAAGGCGTAAAGCAGCAACTAGACTCGGAAGGCATTGACAACGCTGACAGCCTTGCTAGCATTTTAGTCAATATCGGATTGCAAGGAAATCTGCAAGAATTCTTGTCGCTGCTCAAAGATCCTGAAAGCGAAAATATTATAAAAACCGCCTACGACTTTGCTAGCATTCACCGGAGCGCCCGAACCATCGCTACCGCTACTGAACGCGCTGCAAAAGTTGTCTTTGCTCTGAAAAATTATGCGCGTTACGATGTAAATGGGGAAAAAATAGAGGTGAATATTACGGAGGGAATTGAAACTGTATTAACTCTTTATCAAAACCAAATAAAGCAGGGTGTGGAAGTTGTCAGAAACTATCAATCTCAATTGCCTCCGGTACTGTGTTATCCCGACGAACTCAATCAAGTTTGGACCAATTTAATTCACAATGCCTTACAAGCGATGGACAATCAAGGAACTTTAACAATTGACGCGGTACAACAAGATACCAACGTCTTGGTAAAAATTATTGACAGCGGTAAGGGGATTCAACCAGCGATTATTCCGAAAATTTTTGAGCCTTTTTTTACTACTAAACCTGCGGGAGAAGGCAGCGGGTTGGGACTGGATATTGTCAAAAAAATAATTGAAAAACATCAGGGTAAAATTGATGTAGAGTCGGCACCGGGTAATACAGCATTTACAGTTTCTTTGCCGATTAATTTAACTGAGTAGCTAAAGCGTCGCAGACTGAAGTCGGGGGCTAAAAATTTGCAGTCTACCCGCGCCGAATGTAGAATTTGGCAAACGGTGTGCTTACCCATCGGGCTTCACCCTGCCAAACTAAAGAAGGAAACTAGCGATGTCTAAATCAGCAATTTTGTGTGTGGACGATGAAGTAGGGGTGTTGGAAAGTCTGGAAATTGAACTGCAACAGACTTTTAACGGTAAATATCTTTGGGAATTTGCTGAAAGTGCTGCCGAAGCCCTGGAAATTATTGAAGAGCTATGTGAAGCTGAGGTTAACATTCTAGTAATTGTCTCTGATTGGTTGATGCCCGGAATGAAAGGAGATGAGTTGCTGATTAAAATTCATCAAAAATATCCGCAAATTGTGACTGTGATGCTGACAGGACAAGCAGACAAAGAAGCAATTGAACGCACAAAAATTCAAGCAAATCTTCATGCTTTCATAGAAAAACCTTGGCAAAGTCAAGAATTAATTGAAGCGATTAAGTCTGGTCTAGCAAATTTATGAAAAAACCCGTCATTATTTGTGTCGATGATGAGCAGACTATACTCGATAGTCTGGAAATAGACTTGCTAAAAGCTTTTGAAGATAAATATTTAATTGAAACGGCTCAAAGTGGCGAAGAAGCTTTAGAGTTGCTGTCCGAACTTTTAGCAGAACAGTATGAAGTTCCTTTGGTTATTTCGGATCATATCATGCCTAGTATGAAAGGAGACGAACTATTAAGGAGCGTTCATGCTATCTCGCCGAACAGTCTCAAGATTATGCTGACGGGGCAGGCAGATTTGGAGGCGGTAGCCAATGCTATTAACTATGCTAAATTGTACCGATATATACCTAAACCTTGGCAATCTGATGACTTAAAGTTAACTGTTACTGAGGCAATATATAAATATTTTCAAGATAAACAATTAGCTGAAAAACAAAGAGAGCTTCAGGAAATGAATCAGGAGTTAGTCAAATTAAACCGCAAGCAGGCCATGCTGATTGCCAAACTCCATGAAAACGAAAGTCGCTTGACGCAATATCTAGAAGCTATGCCATTGGGTGTGTGTGTAATTGATGCAAACGGGCAATCTTTCTACGCTAACCAGAAAGCACGGGATGTATTTGGCAAAGGCACTGTGCCGCATATTAATTCAGAGCAAAAAGCAGCAATTTATCAATTCTATAAAACCGGGACTAATCAGAGATGCCCTGTGGAAGAATTGCCAATTATGCGGGCGCTTCGCGGCGAAAATGTGCGGACTGAGGGTGTAGAAATTCGTACAGCTAATAAGATTACTCCTGTAGAAAGTTGGGCAACTCCAATTTATGATTCTACAGGCGAAATTTCCTATGCGATTATTGCTTTTAGTGACATAAGTGAACGCAAAGAAGCTGAAGCGGCGCTAATTCAAGCTGAAGAGAAGTATCGCGGGATATTTGAAAATGCTCTCGAAGGTATATTTCAGACGACGCCGGACGGACATTTTATCAGTGCGAATCCTGCTCTTGCAGAAATTTACGGCTACGATTCCGCATCAGAATTGATAGAAAGCATTAATGATATTCAGCAGCAATTGTACGTGAAACCGAACCGCCGTCAAGAGTTTCTGGCGCTGATGAAACAGCACGGTACTCTGTGTGAGTTTGAGTCTCAGGTTTACTGTCGAGATGGCAGCATTATCTGGATTTCTGAGTATGCGCGCACAGTTTATGATGCTAACGGTGAAGTGCTTTACTATCAGGGTTTTGCTAAGGATATTAGTTTGCAAAGACAGGTGGAAGTGGAACGAATCAAGTTTACTAATGATTTAGAAAAAGCTTTGGCAGCTCAAGAAAAGTTAAATGAGGCACTCTCAGAAAGCGAAAGCCGATTGACTCAATTCCTGGAAGCGATGCCGGTGGGAATATTTGTTGTGGATGGTAAGGGTAAACCTTTTTACATGAATTCTTGGGGCGAAAGGATACTAGCCCAAGGTTTAATTTTTGATGGGGGTACTGACCAATTTCCTGAAGCTTATCATTTTTACGACGCTGGAACTAATCAATTGTATCCGAGAGATAGCCAACCGATTGTTCGGGCGTTGCGGGGAGAATTTGTGCGTATGGACGATCTAGAAGTTCATGGGTCGGATCGGATTGTGCCGATCGAGGTTTGGGCGACTCCAATCTACGACGAACGGAAAAACATAGTTTACGCGATCGCCGCTTTTCAAGACATCACAGAGCGTCAAGAGGTAGAAAGCGAGCGCCGGCAATTCACAGACGAGTTACAAAAAGCTTTAGCAGCGGAAGAAAAATTAACAGATGCTTACGGGCGGTTTGTGCCACACGAATTTCTCCACTTTCTGGGATATGAAAGTATTCTGGAAGTAAAATTAGGGGATCAGGTACAGAAAGAAATGTCGGTGCTGTTTTCAGATATTCGCGATTTCACTTCTGTTTCTGAAACGATGAATCCCGAAGAAAATTTTCAATTTATTAATGCTTATTTGTCGCGGATGGAACCTGCAATTACTAACAATTTTGGTTTTATTGATAAATACATTGGCGATGCGATTATGGCCCTGTTTAATGGCAGTGCGGACGATGCTGTGAAAGCTGGAATTGCTATGCTAGAACAGCTTAACGAGTATAATATTAGTCGCAATCGAGCCGATCGCCCGCCGCTGCAAATTGGCATTGGCATCAATACGGGTTCTTTGATGTTAGGCACGGTGGGTGGTCAAAGTCGGATGGACAGCACGGTGATTAGCGATGCGGTAAACTTAGCCTCCCGCGTAGAAACTTTGACGAAAGAGTATGAAGTTTCGATGTTAATTACTCACAATACTTTTATACAGTTAAATGATATTTATGATTTGAGGTTGATCGATCGCGTAACAGTTAAAGGCAAATCGCGAATGGTAACAGTTTATGAAGTATTTGCGGCCGATCCGCCAGAGTTACGACAGAAAAAGTTAGAGACAAAGACAATCTTTGAGCAAGCTTTGGTACTCTACAATAGTGACAAGTATGGCGAAGCTATAAGATTGTTTTCGGCCTGCTTGGAAATCAACCCTAATGATAAGGTAGCTCAAATTTATATGCAGCGGTGTCTGAAAGGAGCGATCGCTCCTCCATAATACAATTTTAAATTTTAGAGTTTAGAATTGGGAATGATTTATTCCATAATGGTTGGAAGTTTGCCTACAGTTACATTTTTTTTTAACTGGTCTAATCATTGTTTAGACAGGCAGAGAAACGCAAACTCTTGTTTCTTGCTGCGGCAAACTTTCTATTTTAAATTCTCCTCCGTGCAATTCTACAAGGCGTTGAACAATAGCCAGGCCCAATCCCAAACCTGCTTGTTGGTAAAGTTTGCGATCGAACTGCCTGTAAGCTTCTAGCTGTGCAATCTGATCGGTAGTCATGCCGCGGCCTTTGTCTTTGACAGACAGAATAAAAGTCTGATTTTCGACGAAAGTGCTTAATAAAACTGGCGTTCCTTCTAATGAAAACTTGAAGGCATTGTCCAATAGTTCTTCAACAATTTTTGCGAGTCTGACAGAATCCATAGCTACCGACGAATCTTGCAAGTTTAATTGTAAATCTTCTGTTCTATTAGCGTGTTTTGCTTGCTGCCGCGCTTTTTGACTCAGCAAAGACTTTACACAGCTAAATTCGCTATTTCGCATCTCCTTTAGCAGTTCGGGATTTGTGGCTGCTATCTCCAGTTCTGCATATAGCAAAAAGTTTTGAATCAGTCTATACAAGCGATGACCGGAAGTTTGAATTTGACCGATCATTTCTAAGATATCTGATTCCTCTAAGACCTTATATTCTGACAGAATCAGCTCAGAGAAACCCAGAATTGCATTCAAAGGAGTCCGCAATTCGTGGGGCAGCGACATACTAATATTAGTGCGTAATTCGTCTAGGGTCTTTTGAGATTGTCGGCTAATTGTTTTTTGTTTTTCAAGTCTAATAGCAATGGCTTTTAGCAGTTCTTGCGGCGTACATGGCTTAGTAATGTAATCGTCAGCTCCCAGTTCCATGCCCGTGCGAACGTCAACTTTATCGGCTTTGGCTGTGAGGAAAATAAACGGGATTGTGGCAGTCAAGGGTTCGGAGCGCAAAGCTTTGATGACGCCGTGACCATCTACTTCCGGCATCATCATGTCGCACAAAATTAAATCCGGGATTTGTTCGATCGCCAATTTGATGCCGACTTTGCCGTTAATCGCTCCTATTCCTTCAAAATTCTCGGCTTCCAGCAACTCTAAAATATTTTCTCTAATCGCTTCTTCGTCTTCTATTACCAAAATTTTAGCCACGGTGATAGCTCCTTTTAGTTAGTAGTTTGTTGGAAAGTTTTGGGTTCAGATACTTGATAAGTTTGTTTGTTAGGGGCTTAATTAATCGTTAAATCGCAGATATATAGTTGATAATTCAGTTGTTATTGACTAGGAGGGCAAATGAGAGGCAAGGTAATAGTGAAAGTTGTACCTTTTCCTTCTTGACTGTCGATCGCAAGTTGGCCACCGTGAAGTTCCACAGCCCTCTTCACAATTGCTAAACCGAGACCTGTTCCCGAAATAGTGCCGACATTTGTAGCTCGGTAAAAAGTTTCTAATATCCGCTCTCGATCGGCTTGGGGAATGCCGATGCCCTGGTCTTGAACTTGGAAAACAGCTTCTTTGTTTTGACAGTTGAGGTGCAAGGAAACTGTGCTGCCGACGGGGGAATATTTGATGGCATTTGAGAGGACATTTCCCAAGATTTGCTGCAGCAGCTTTTCATCCATTTGAGCCTCGCAGTTGCCACCTTCATATTGAAAGGCGATCGGGTGTTGGTTGCTGTCGTTGAGCTGCTGCTCTTCTACCAGTTGACGGCAAAATTTTTCGAGGTTTAAGGAAACTGGTTGAAACTGCAAGGTATTGGCTTCGATTTTACCAATTACGAGGATATCTTCTAATAACTCTGTCATGCGTTTAATTGCTAATTGAATCCGCACAAAATGAGTAGATTTTTTATCTTGGGGCCACTGAGAACTGTAGTCTTGCAGCAATCCAGCGGAAAATTGGATGGTTGTCAAAGGTGTGCGGAACTCGTGGGAAACCATTGTGACAAATTTAGCTCGCAGTTGTGAAAGTTCCTTTTCTCGTGCGAGGGCTTTGAGAATTTCCGCTTCTGCTCGTTTGCGATCGCTAATGTCACGGGCTTCAGCAATCAGCAGCAAAACTTGTCCTGTTTCATTTTTAACAGGTTTCAGTGAGAAATCAACTGTCATAATTTGGCCACTTTTGCCTAACAAGTCGATTTCGCTGCGGAAAAACTCGCCGCGACTTGCTTTGCCGATCGCCCATTGCAATTGTTCGGAAACCTGTGGCGACTGAGCCCAAATCGCCATTTCCCAAATCGGGCGGCCCACAATACCCTCCGATCGCAATCCGGCAAAATCGAGGGCTGTCTCGTTCACTTCCAGCACAATTCCTTCGGGAGTCAGCAGCTTGGTTAGCTGAAACGAAGAGTCAAAAATCGCCCTAAAGCGGCGCTCGCTTTCCCGCAGCATTTGAAAGGTTTGAGAGCGTTCGATCGCGTAGCGGATCGTCCGCACTAATAATTGAGTAGTAATTTGACCTTTAACAATATAGTCTTGAGCTCCCAAGCGAACTGATTCGAGGGCGATCGCCTCATCGTCCAAGCCTGTCATTACCACCATTGGCACATCAGGAGCAACTTCTCGCAGGCGAGTTAGCGTTTCCAAACCACGACTGTCCGGCAAAGAAAGGTCGAGCAAAACTACATCAAAGGGTTGTTTACACAGTTGTGCGATCGCCTCATGCAAGAACTCAACAGACACCAGTTCCCACTCGACGCCCACAGATACTTCTAACAGTTCTGCAAGTAAATCAGCATCAGCCGGATTGTCTTCTACTAACAGAATTTTAATCCACATAGCTTAGACGTTTTTGACTGTAAAAATTTTACTCTACCAATCTTAGGTTAAACTTTTTTGCTTTCCCTTGCCATTTTCAACTTGAAAATTATTATTTGGGAACTGTCACCACCACCAGCCACCAATCCTTAATCCATCTCACCAGCTTAGCGACTTGACTAAAATCGATAAGCCTAGTTATGTAGCACCGGGCTGACAGCCCATAAAACTTGATCCTCTCTTCATCGGCTGCTGAGGTTGTCATAATTACCACACGAATCATTTTTAACTTGAGGGCGGAGTTGATTTATATCAATATTTATAACCGTTTTTTTAGGCAACATCGGGCTAAGCAGAATTAAATTTGGACGTGAATGCGAACAGAAAAGCCTGCTTTTTCTTCAAAAAAAATTATTTTTATACCATATTTTATACTATTCTCAACTTATTAAAAATTGAATTGTCGCCAGCTTTTATAAAGTCCATTCACTCTCAATGAGCGAAGCATCCACCAGGCGAATTTCCATAGGTTGAAAACTTTTATAGGGTTCACAAGCAAAGCATCTGTTCGTTTAATTTAGAGGAAGTTTGACGACTGCCAGCCAGAATTCCTCAATTAACCTTACTACTTTAGTAAATTCTACGAAATCTACAGGTTTTGTTATGTAACAGTTGGCGTGGAGGGAATATGACTTAAAAATATCTTCTGGAGCTGCTGAAGTGCTGAGAATCACTACAGGAATTAATTTTAACTTTGGGTCAGTTTTAATTTCTTCTAGCACTTCTATACCGCTTTTTTTCGGCAGATGCAAATCTAGCAAAATCAAATCGGGACGAGGTACCCTGAGATAGGGTTCTTTTCGGCGCAAAAACTTGATTGCTTCGACTCCATCCTCCACAAAATGCAAGTTATTCAATATTTTACCCTGACTGAGGACTTCTATTGCCAAATCGGCATCGCTGGGAGAATCCTCAATCAGCAGAATCTCTATAGGTCTAACAGTGCTTCGATCGCTCATAATAGGCGTATCCTTTAAAGTATAAAAACAAAATTGAATTTTTAGGCTTCAGGTACTAATTATAGGAATAGTGAAGTAAAAAGTCGCTCCTTTTCCCTCTTGAGATTCCACCCAAATGCGCCCGCCGTGGCGTTCAACAATGCGCTTGCACATCGCCAAACCTATACCAGTACCGGAATATTGGCGGCGGGAGTGCAGGCGCGCAAAAATGATAAAAATGCGATCGGCATACTGCGGATCGATGCCAATGCCGTTATCGCGGACACTGAACACCCATTCGCTCTCTTGCCTGCAGGCAGCGATATGAATCAACGGGATATCTTGGCGACAAAATTTGATGCTGTTGGCGAGCAAATTTTGGAATAATTGCACCAGTTGAAATTCATCCGCCATCACGGTTGGCATCGCGTCGCAGGTGATTACAGCTTTTGTTTCGGCGATCGCAATTTGCAAATTGCACATAGTTTGCTTAACCACAGCGTTGCAGTCCGCCTGCTCAAACTCCTGACCTCTCGTTCCCAGGCGCGAATACGCCAACAAATCATTAATTAACTGCTGCATTCTGGTGGCACCATCGACAATATAATGAATATACTTATCTGCGCGATCGTCTAAATTTCCTTGATAGCGCTGGGCCAGCAATTGAGTGTAACTGGTAACGGCTCGGAGCGGTTCTTGCAAATCGTGGGAAGCCACATAAGCAAATTGTTCTAATTCCTCGTTGGAACGCTTCAAATCTTCTGTAAGCTGCAGCATTTGCTGCTCTGCTTCCTTGCGGCTTGTAATGTTGTAAACCAAGGCGCAACAAGACAGCAGATTACCCTGGGAATCCATGACTGGACTGGTAGACATATCAGTCCAAATATCTTTGCCATCCTTGCTTTTGAATTTAAATTCGTGTTGTTCACCAATACCTTGCTTGCGCCGCTCTATATTTTCAATAGCTTGTGGTTTGTCCCGTTCGTCCATGAAATCCAAAAGCGACCGCCCGAACATTTCTAATTCACTATAGCCTAGCATTCGCGCCATTGCGTGGTTTACGTAAGTCGTGAGGCCATTTCTGTCAATTACCCAAATACCTTCTTCTGCTAATTCAACTATTTGCCTGTACTTGAATTCGCTTTCGAGCAAAGCAGTTTCAGTTAGTTTCCGCTCAGTGATATCTTTCATAAAACAGTGGTGACCGTTAAATATCCCTTGTGCGTCGCAAGCTTTTACCATCGTTAATTGCTTATAAAAAAACGAGCGATTTTTTCGGACTCCTCTAGCTTCAACTTCTACTTTGCCAGAAATTACCATTTCCTGATAAGCTGAGAGCATCATCTCAACATCGCCCGGGTGTACGGTGAGCTGCCATTTCATGCCAAGCATTTGTTCCGGCTCGTAACCGCATTTATGAGCGTAAGCTCGGTTAACCTTCACGTAGCGCCCCTCAATATCCAGCCGCGAAATGCCTTCCACCGCATTTTGCATGGCACTGGTTAGATCGCGCAGCTCTTTTTCAGCTTGTTTGCGATCGCTAATATCCTGACCGATACCCAAAAAACCGTTAATATTTCCGTTACTATCAAATAAGGCAGTCACCGACAGCAGTACCGGAAACCGCGCACCATCTTTGCGAATGTAAGTCCATTCATTTTCGTCAGCGATTTCCCGGCACGGCAAGGCAAAAAATACTTGAATTCCCGGCTCTATTTTCACTCCCAATTCTTGAGAAAGAACTTCAGCTCTTTGAGCGACCTCCAGAGGGTCGTGAATTATTGCTAGCGTGACTTTCCCGACCACTTCTTCTAGCGAATAACCTAAAAGTTGCTCGGCAGCCCGATTAAATGTTTTAATTGTACCGTCTGGATCTGTAGAAATAATTGTGTAGTTAGCGCTATTAAGAATTGCATTTTGCAGTTGCGTCAATTCCAACAAAGTGAGTGCAATTTTTTCGCGGTAAGCGATTTCTTTTTGCAATTGGTGGTTAGAAATTTCGATTTGAGCAGTGCGCTCCGCAACTCGATGCTCCAGAGTTTCATTGAGCCGTCTATTTTCATCTTCTACCTGCTTGCGTTCTGTAATATCAGTAATAGTACACACATAACTTTTAACTTCCCCATTTTCTCCGATTTTACCGACAGATTGAGCGAATACCCAACTGATTTGAGGGTGATTAAAGCCTTGAAAGCGGTACTCAGATTTAAAGGGCAATTTCTTCTGCGCGGCGCTATACCATTCAGAAAAAACCCGCTCGCGGTCGTCTGGATGAATGCCTTGCAACCACCCTTTGCCCAAAGCTTCATCACAGCTTATTCCCGAAATTTGACACCAGCGCTCGTTGACATACAAGCAGTCTCCTCGAGCATCTGCATAAAATATTCCTACCGGCGAAGCTTCAGTTAAAGTTTGATAGCGAGCTTCCGTTTCTCGGCGTTCAATTATTTCTTTTTGCAGTATGGAATGGATCATCCCTAATTGAGTTGGACTCAGGAGAGTTAATGCTTGGGGAACGAAAGGAATTAATGCAAATGCGGTGTAACCAGAAATCGCGGCGGTAATAATTTTTAGACTGCCAGAAACCCAATAAACAGGATGCCAAAGCGTCCAAACTTCCATTATATGGGTAGTGCCGCAAGAGATAATAAAGGCTGCAAGCAGCCAAAAGATGTTGCGGAAGGGCAAGTCTTTTCGCTGACCGATAAAATAAATTAGGGATAGCGGTATTGAATAGTAGGCCAGGGCAATTATAGAGTCTGACACTATGTGGAGCGCCACGAGTTCTCGTTGCCAAAGGTAACAGTAGCCTTGAGGAATATAATTCCCGATGAATAACAGGTGATTTAAAAATTTCCAAATCATCATAAATGGAATGGGTAATCGAGAATTGGTAATTGGTAATTGGTAATTGGTAATTGGTAATTGGTAATTGGTAATTGGTAAGCGGGAATTGGTAATTGGTAATTTAACTCAATTACTTATAACCTATCTCAAATTTTTGAAAGATACAGTCTTGAACGCACCGGGGGCTAAAAACGAGGTTTCTGGTTAGATGCCTCGTTGCTAAACCGAATATTGTCGTAGAAACTGGTTTTTCTTCCGTAACTCTTAATATAGCAATTCTCAATGATTCGCGAGCTGTAGCGAGCTCTAGGTTGGGTAGAACGAAGTGAAACCCAATATTGCGATTTTAGATTTTAGATTTTAGCTTTTCCTTCCTTCTTCCTTATCTTCTAGATAACTAAAGCCTTCTTCTATCCATCGCTTACATCGTTTACATCTGTTACATCCGTTGCCGAAATTCTTCCTTCTTCTATAAAAAATGGGGCGAGCCAGAAGCCCGCCCCACCAAAAATTATGCTGCTGCTATTAACCCAGCAGCGCCTGAGCCTTAGCTACCACATTATCAACGGTGTAGCCAAACTTTTCTAAAGCAACGGGGCCCGGTGCAGAAGCGCCGAATCTGTCGATGCTGATGCTATCGCCTTCGGAACCCAAATAACGTCCCCAGCCGAAGCTAGCAGCCGCTTCAACTGCCAAGCGTTTAGTAACAGCTTTTGGCAGTACAGATTCGCGGTAAGCGGCATCTTGTAAGTCGAACAATTCCCAGCAAGGCATGGAAACTACCCGCACTTTATTGCCTGCGGCGCGCAATTTTTCAGCGGCATCAACGCAGAGGTATGTTTCGCCGCCGGTGCCGATTAAAATGATGTCGGGAGTGCCGCCGTCGTCGGACAAAATGTAAGCGCCTTTGGCTGTTCCTTCCATCGAACTTCCAGCCAAGTTAGGCAAGTTTTGGCGCGACAAAGCCATTAAAGTTGGGCGAGTGCGGCTTTCAACTGCCACTTTGTAAGCGCCTGATGTTTCATTTCCGTCTGCTGGGCGCATTACCAACAAATCGGGAATTACTCGCAAAGAAGCTAGAGTTTCCACCGGTTGGTGAGTCGGGCCGTCTTCGCCCAAGGCTACGGAGTCGTGAGTCATTACATAAATAACTCCAGCTTCCGATAGTGCAGAGAGGCGAATTGCTCCCCGCATATAGTCAGCAAATACCAAGAAAGTGGCGCAGTAAGGAATTAAACCGCCGTGCAAAAGCATACCGTTGGCGATTGCACCCATGCCGTGTTCCCGCACGCCAAACCGCAGGTTACGTCCTTCGTACTGACCTTTTTGGAAGTCTTTTTCACCCTTGAGCAAAGTCATGTTAGAAGATGCCAAGTCAGCGGAACCGCCGATCAGTTCAGGTAACACACTTGCCAAAGCATTCAAACATTTTCCAGAATGATTCCGAGTCGAATCTGCCTTATCTTCCGGCTTGTATGTCGGCAAAACTTTATCCCAACCTTCAGGAAGTTTGCCTGCCACTGTGCGCTCATATTCTGCTGCTTCGGCAGGATATGCTGCTTTATAAGCCTCAAAAGCTTTGTGCCATTCTTGCTCAGCTTGAGCACCGCGATCGACTGCTTTGCGGAAGTGTGACAAAGCATCATCAGGAATCTCAAACGGTGCGTGTTCCCACTTCAAGAAATCGCGAGTTGCTTTCACTTCATCGGTACCCAAAGCAGCACCGTGAGAACTGTAAGAATTGCGCTTGTTAGGAGAACCGTAACCAATGATGGTGCGGACTTTAATCATGGACGGTTTGTCCGTGACTTTTTTGGCTTCTTCAATAGCTTTGTGAACTGCTTCTAGGTTAGTATCTTCATCTAGAGCGGTATTGTCTACTGTAATAACGTGCCAATTGTAAGCTTCAAAACGCTTGCCGACATCTTCAGTAAAGGCCAAGCTTGTGTCGCCTTCAATAGAAATGTGATTGTCATCGTACAAGGCAATTAATTTGCCGAGTCCGAGGTGTCCGGCCAAAGAACAAGCTTCGCCAGAAATGCCTTCCATGTGGCAGCCATCACCCATGATGACATAGGTGTAGTGGTCAACAATTTTATGGTCGGGCTTGTTAAACTTAGCAGCGAGGTGAGCTTCTGCCATTGCCAAACCGACGGCATTAGCAATTCCTTGTCCGAGGGGGCCGGTGGTAACTTCTACGCCTTCGGTGACGAAGTTTTCGGGGTGTCCGGGGGTTTTGGATTCCCACTGACGAAATTGTTTGATGTCGTCGAGGGTGACGCTATCGTAGCCGGTCAAGTACATGAGGGCGTACTGTAGCATACAGCCGTGGCCGGCTGAGAGGACGAAGCGATCGCGATTAAACCACTTGGGGTTTTTGGGGTTGAACCGCATGAACCGATCCCACAGCACAAAGGCCATAGGGGCAGCGCCCATCGGCAGTCCCGGGTGTCCTGATTTTGCTTTTTCTACCGCATCGATGGCCAAAAAGCGGATAGAGTTGATGCAGAGTTCTTCGAGTGATTGGGTTGCAACAGCCATAATTCTGGTTTTTATACGTTAAGAGAGAGAGTGTGTGTGGTCGATTCTGACAGAGGTGCGATGAGCCGAGTTCGATCGCTCGCGTTTCTGCTGTTCAGTTTCTATGGAACTGCCGTGAGGCTGCACTACATATCATCTCACCTGTTGCGATCGACAGACAACTTAATTTTTTAATGTTTCGGTCGCTTTGTGCACTCGATTGTAAATTGTTATCGGAGATATTTCTGGGGCGAGTGCGGATCTGTGCGATCAGGCTACGAGAGCGTGTAACTTATTATTTGGCAAATTGGCTCTCAAAACCACCTAGTTATGATAGAGTTTGGTGTTTCTGACATCTTGCAGCTTTGTCACGAACAGGCAAGATGCCTGTTCCACAAAGAGTGAATTTTCTTGTGGGGAGTAGGGGTTGGGCTCTTCTAGCCCACCCGATCGCACGATGCCAAAATAGTGCAAGATGTCAGATATTTGTAATTTTAATCAGGCAATAACTAATGACTCTCAGTGAAGCCGAAGTCCGCAGTCAAAAAGTAGACGAACTGCGATCGCAAGGCATAGAACCGTATCCCAGTGAATCCTACGCGCGATCGCACACAGCCAAGCAAGTTCGCGAAATATTTAGTCAGCCGGGAAAAGAACTCGAAAACGGAGAAACTGACCCCGAAGAAATTTCCCTGCGATTAGCCGGCCGCATCACTTCCAAGCGAGACAGCGGCAAAATTGGTTTCATCGATTTAAAAGACGCCACAGACAAAATTCAACTCAAAATCGAGAAAGCAATCGTCACCGGCGAAGTCGGTTTGAGCTTTGAACAAATTAAAAAATTGCTCGATGTCGGCGATTTTGTCGGCGTCGAAGGTATCGGCTGCCGCACCCCCAGGGGAGAACTTTCTATTTTAGTGAGGGAATTAAAGCTTTTATCAAAAGCTACCATTCAATTTCCCGATTCTTATTATGGAATTAACGACCCCGAAGTTTGCCGCCGTCACCGCGAAATGGATTTGGCAAGCAACCAAGATGCGCTCAACCGTTTTATGCTTCGCAGCCGCATCGTTCAAAGCATCCGTTCCTATCTGTGGCAAGCAAATTTTTACGAAATAGAAACGCCAACACTGCAAGCTATTTATGGCGGTGCTGCTGCTAAGCCATTCATCACTCACCATAATGCTTTGGAAGTGGATTTATATTTGCGAGTGGCTCCAGAATTATTCTTAAAAAGAGCAATTTGCGGCGGTTTCGAGCGAGTATTTGAACTAGGGAAAGCATTTAGAAATGAGGGAATTGACAGCACCCACAATCCAGAGTTTACCTCTTTAGAAGTTTACCAAGCTTATGCCGATGTTTTCGACATTTTAACAGTTGTCGAAGACGTGATATGTTTCGCAGCGGCAGCGGTATTTGGGGATGTCAAAGAAATTGAAAATCAGGGGGAAATGATTAGTTTAGAACGCAAGTTCGACTACAGCGAAAAATATCCGGGTTTCAGCGGCAAACACTGGCAAGTGAAAACGATGGTAGAATCTGTCAGAGACGAGTTTGGGCTGGATTTTGACAGTTTGGACTTGGAAAGTGCGATCGAATCTGCAAGCAAACTCGAACTGCACCTGTCTAAGTTAGAACAACAGAGTTTAGGCTACGTGCTGTATGCAGTTTTTGACAAATTAGTTGTTCCTAAACTAATTCAACCTACATTCATCATCGACTACCCCGTCGAAGTCAGTCCCTTAGCGAAAGGACATCGCAGCAAGCCGGGATTTGTAGAACGTTTCGAGCTATTTATTAACGGTACAGAATACTCGAACGGATTCTCAGAATTGAACGATCCGAAAGAGCAAAGAAAGCGGTTTGAGGAACAGTTGGCGCAGAAAAATGCCGGCGATGACGAAGCGCATCCAATGGATGAAGACTTTATCCAAGCACTATCTTTGGGAATGCCTAATTGTGCGGGAATGGGGATCGGTGTAGACAGATTGGTGATGCTTTTAACTAATACTCAAAGCATCCGAGATGCCGTCATGTTCCCGACAATGCGGCCGGTCAAAGATTGATTGGAGTAGCTTTTTTGCCGATGTCTAATAAGTACATGGGGATTTTTTAACCGCAGATATCAGCGGATTAACACAGATAAACGCAGATGGAATTTCATCTGCGTTTATCTGCCTTTATCTGCGGTTAAAAAAACATTTTTGATATCACCGCATAAACGAACCGACAACACCGTTCAAATCTTCAGCCAAAGGATTTCCCAAAGCCTTAAACTTCCACTCGCTGCCTTCTCGATAGACTTCTCCCATCAACATATTTAATTTTCCTTCATAAGATGGGTCATTGGACAAGCGATAGCGAGCGATTTCTTTCCCGGCGGCATCTACAGCTCTCACAAAAGCATTTTCTACCAAGCCAAAATGCTGTTTTCTCTCTTTCCCATCGTAAATATTAACTCCCAAAATTATTTTGTGATATTGTGCTGGCAAAGAACTCAGTTTCACCAATATTTGTTCGTCGTCTCCGTCTCCCGCCCCGGTGAGATTGTCGCCTGAGTGAACAACTGTTTTGTCTTTGGACTCCAAATTAGAGTAATAAATTACATCCTCTTTGTAGTTCTTTAATTTGCCATTTTCGCCCAGCAGCAGAGCGTAGGAATCTAAGTCAAAATTTGCACCGCTGCTTCGGCCGAAAAGACCTTGTTTAGATTTCGCTACATCCCAGCCCAAAGCCATTGTCAGTCTGGACAAGTCGTATTCGCTTTTGCTGAGAACGATTGATTGTCCTTTTGTCAAGTTGATAGCCATAGTTTTGTGATTGTGTAAGGTTTATTTTGAAGTTGAATGATTGCCCTAAGCTAGCATTTTGTTGGCCGGCAAAAGCTGTTTCTAGGGTAAGAGATTTTTGATTCGTGCTGATTTTACCCAATGCGGATATTCGGCTGTCAACAAATCGTATAATTCCTCATCGGCAATATGTTCCGGGTCTTCTAAACTGAAGAAATCGGCGTTGTCTAGGTAGCGATCGCCCATTTCGTCAAGCTGTTCTAAAAAGCTAAAATCGCTCGCTACGGTTCTTGCTAACCACCCGCGAACTCCCTTACTTTTGACATCTTTCTGCGACTTGCCGATCGCCATAAACTGCCAAAATATCGGTTCGTGGGACGACCATTGTAACTGCTGCTTGCTTTGCGATTCGTCCGCAGTTTCTCCATCAGTTACAAACATCACGTAGACAGGTCGATCGGCTTTAATAGGTGCGTAGCGCCTGCTACCGCGACCGTCAGGAAAATAGAAGTTTCTAATTTCCTTCATCACTTTGCCGTAGTAAGTACCTCCTTCTAAAGGATACTGTTGCAGTATATGGTGGATGAAGTTTGAGAAATTGTCGATCGACATTTCACCGGGATTGTGGGGGTTGGCTCCAAACAGAAATATGTCGATCGCTGCGTTGTCATCAAACCGACATCCCAAAGCCAAAATCTTCTCTGCCAAACGCTGAATCTTGCCTGAACTGTACAGCGAAGACATGGAAGCAGAAATATCGAGGCAAAGCGCTACTTGAGCATTGTGATTTGTCAGATTTGCTTTCTTGAGCGAGATATCGGCTTTCTTAGCAAGATTAAAAATGTGCGGCGCTTTCTCCTCAAGCTTTTTGTCTAATGCTATAGCTTTCTGACTTTTGTGGCTATCTTCAATAACTGGTAACTTAGGCAGTTCTACTGTACGTTGTGCTGGCTTTTCTTGCTGTTTAATCTCTGAATGATACTTGTCAACAAAACTCTGCAACCCTGCTTTATATCCTTGTCCTACGGCCTGAAATCTCCAAGCTGCCTCTTTTTTATACAACCGTCCAAACTCGACTGCTGTTTCTTCAGAAAAACCTTCTGTTAAATCATACCGCGCTAGTTCGCTCCCGGTTTCGCGATCGTACAATCGGATAAAAGCATTTCTGATTTGGCTGAAATTTTGATGTTTAGCTTGTGCGTCGTGAATCGTGACCACAAAAACCATTTCCTCAACAGCAGCGGTTACTTTTTCTAAGTCTACATAAATTGTCTCGTCATCTCCTTGAGTGTGACCAGTTTGATTATCTCCCGAATGGGCGATCGCTCCGTCCGGCGACTGCGAGTTATTGTAAAATACAAAGTATCTTTCATCGGGGATTTTGCCGTCCGAACCTAACGCAAAAACAGAGGCATCGATATCGCAGCTTTGATGGTTTGAGTTGGATAAACTTTGTTGAGTTGCTATTTCCCATCCCAGGGCGATCGCAACTTTTGTTAAAGTAGGAGATGTTTGAGAAAGATTAAATCTTTCGCCCTTCTTTAATTGAATTCCCATCTGGTTTGTCACCTCATGAGTCTGATTGCTTAAAATCGAGGGAAACATTCCTGCTTCCGAATTTTCCCTCGATTTATTTAGATAGGATCGATCGACCTTTTATCAGGCATACTTATCTACAAAGCTTTGCAGGCCGGAATTGTAGCCTTGTCCTACAGCTTGGAACCTCCACTCGCCGTCTTTTTTGTAAAGTCTGCCAAATTCTACCGCAGTCTCCCTAGAAAAATCCTCGTCCAAATCGTACTTCGTTACCTCTGTGTTAGTAGTAGTGTCGTAAATCCTGATAAAAGCATTCCGCACTTGACCGAAGTTTTGCCTTCTGGATTCTGCTTCGTGGATAGTTACCACAAACACAATTTCTTGCACCGCCGGATCGACTTTGGTTAAATCGACTGTAACGGTTTCATCATCGCCAAATCCTTCTCCTGTTCGGCTATCTCCCAGATGTATTACAGAGGTGTCCGGCGACTCCTTGTTGTTGTAGAAAACAAAGTATTTTTCGCCGGGTATTTTGCCAGTAGCCCCCAACATAAACACGGAAGCATCTAAATCAAATGCTGCGCCTGTGTCTGTAATATTGGTATCCCATCCCAAACCAATCCCGGCATTTTTTAGCCCCGGTGCTTCTTTAGAGAGATTGATTCTCCCGCCTTTTTCCAAATTGATAGACATTTGCTCTCCTGTTCGCAACATCTTTGATGTTATTGTTAATAGTTATATCACAAATTTTAAATGTCAAGTATAAGATATCTTCCCTTTAAACGATTGATTTAGGAGCGATCGCGCTCAGGCACATAGCGATGTTATTTCACTCATTCCTCTTGCAAATTTGCCAAAATCCGATCGACCGTTTCTTTAACCGTTAGATGGGTTGAATCCAGCCAATAACCGAGACGAGGAGTTTCGGTGCGGAGCACGCGATCGAATTCATAAACCATTGTTTCGTTGGCATATCCGGTCTTGGATCTTGCTGCATCTCGTGCCGCTACAACCTCTGCCTGGGGACACAGAACGATCGCAGACAACGGCACATCATGAAACGCGGCGACTACCTCACTGAGTGCCAAACCAATGATGATGTCTTGATAGACAACCGTAAAGCCAGCCTGGAGATACTGTCGCGCTGCCATTGCTGCCAGGTGATAGCGCAGTTGAAGTTGCTGATATGCCTCTGCTGACAAATTTAAGGCCATTTCCGCCTGCCCATTCACAATCATGCGACGAAAGATATCTCCGCGCAGGTGAACACTTTTGGGCAACCGTTCGGCAAGTGATTGGGCAGCAGTTGATTTGCCAGCAGCCATGTTCCCCGTAATCAAAATAATTTGTGGCTGATGATTTGCAGGTTGTTGATTGCTATTCATACTGTTTGTAATAGATTCAATGACTCTGCGCTACAAAAAACGAGTGAGTAATAACGAGTAAATCTCAAATCGGCTCACAGATTTGTGCTGAAGGGAGTAAATTAACAAATTGCTTTTGGTACTCATCCTCTGCCATCAGTTCTCTGGTGCTTTCTATCCTGTCTAAAAACACAATTCCATCTAAATGGTCGTGTTCGTGTTGAAAAATTCGGGCCACAAAGTCTGTCAATTCTTGTCGGTGGAGTTTGCCGTCTCTACTGGTGTATTCTATCTCGATCGCCTTACTTCTGGGCACCAATCCCCGAATTCCCGGAATGCTCAAACAGCCTTCCCAGTCTTTGACTGTCTCTGTTGATGCAGCCACAATCCGGGGATTAATCATCGCTGTGGGTTCCATGTGGGGTGCTTGGGGATAGCGCAGGTTGGGGCGGGATGCGACAATGAACAGGCGATCGGACTGAGCCGCTTGAGGGGCGGCAATCCCCACTCCGTTTGCCTGCTGTACTGTAAAGATTAAGCTGTCAATCAACTGTTGAATGCGATCGTCCTGAATATTCTCGACAACTTGCGACGGGCGGCGCAGCACGGGATTTCCTAATTGAGAAATTTGCAAGATTTCTGCCATATTAATTAGTCCTTGGTAATTGGTAATTGGTAACAACTGTCAACTGTCAACCGTCAACTGTCAACCGTCAACGGCCAACTGTCAACCATCAACAGATTATCTAACTTTTTGAACCGGCAAACTTCCCGTTTTAACAGTCAAATTAACTATTTGCCCGTTGCGGTTGATTTCCATTTGCAACAGACCGCCAACCTTAGCATTTTGTACGAAATCCTGAACAGCTTCCGACTGAATAATCGGCTGATTGTTAATTTTTTGAATCACATCTCCAGCCCGCAAACCTGCCGCTGCAGCGGGAGAAGCAGGAACTACACTAACAATAGCCACACCCCGATCGACTGTAACTCGCAGGCTGCTGTTAGCGTTGCTGTTAATTTGCTCCTTAACCTCTGGATTCAGCGTCGCCATTTCAATTCCCAAATAAGCGTGTTCGACTTTCCCCGTCGAAATCAGTTCCTTCGCCACCTGTTGCGCCGCCTGAATGGGAATCGCAAACCCCAATCCTTGAGCACCTTGAATAATCGCCGTATTCATGCCAATAACTTGACCCGAAGCATTCAGCAGCGGGCCGCCGGAATTCCCCGGATTAATCGCAGCATCTGTTTGGATAAAACCGATCCGCTTGTCGGGTACGCCCACGTCAGAGCTCGATCGCCCCGTAGCGCTAATAATCCCCGCTGTTACGGAATTGTCCAAACCCAAAGGATTGCCAATCGCGATCGCCCATTCCCCAGACAACAGCTTATCCGAATTGCCGATCGCCACCACAGGCACATTATTCGCCTCAATCTTCACCACAGCCACATCCGTGACCTTATCCGCCCCCAACACCCGCCCCTGAAAGCTGCGGCCGTCCTTGAGAGTTACATTTACTGTATCGGCTCCCTCTACAACGTGAGCGTTAGTGAGAATAACGCCGTCGGCACCGATCGCAAAACCCGAACCAGTACCCCGTTCAATTCCGCCCCGGCCGCCCGAATTCGGTTCTATGCCCAAAAAATCTTGCGGCGACAGCCCTCTATTTCCCGGCTGCACCCGGCGCGAAGCATCGATCCGAACCACTGCCGGGCCAACTTTTGCCACCGCAGCCACAATAAAATTCACATTAGCCGCGTCGCCTGACAAGGAAACCGGCGGCAAGACTTTGCTAACTCGATCCTTTTCCTTTGTATTAGGAGGCAGTTGCAATTTCGGTTCCAGCCCCCTTTGTCCAGAATCCCCAGAATTTGCACGAAATTGAGAAACCGTCAGACGATCGCCCAACATGGCGGCCCCGGCTCCCGTTACCAGCAGCAATATGTAAATTGCCGGTTGCTTCCAAAATTTGCCAGTAGAACTCTTCATGGCCACGTTTTTAGGCTTTCCTGCCAAATCTAAATATTTGCTGAACAGCTCCCCGATACCTGGTTTGGGCTGCAGAGCCGCAAAAATTTTGGCGATCGGCAGACTCCCTTAAACTTTAGCATCTGACGACTAAACTCTCTAGAGTAGAATTAATATCTTGAATGCCGATCGGCAGAGGTGAGCAGTGGACATTCCCCTCGAAAGTCTGTGGAATCAGATACTTGAACGTCTCCAGGTACAACTGAGCAGACCTAGCTTTGAGACGTGGATCAAAACTGCTAGAGCCGAACAACTCGAAAATAACTGTTTGATCGTGAGCGCCCCCAATCCCTTTGCTCGCAATTGGTTGCAAAAATATTACAGAGAAATCCTTGCCGATGCAGTCGCAGAAATTCTGGGCTATCCCGTAGACATTTACTTGACAATTGCCGGAGGAAACGAAACAGGCGGCAGCAGCGACTCGGCCATAATTTGGCCCTCCCCCATCGCCGATGTCCCGGAAAGCCACTCGCTTCACCCCCCCAAACCCGCCAATTTAAACCCAAAATACCTATTTTCCCGCTTTGTCGTCGGTTCTAACAACCGCATGGCTCACGCCGCCTCCCTCGCGGTAGCCGAGTCGCCGGGCCGAGAATTCAATCCCCTATTTTTGTGTGGCGGGGTCGGTTTGGGCAAAACTCATTTGATGCAGGCGATCGGTCATTATCGCTTGGAAATTGACCCCAACGCCAAGATTTTTTACGTTTCTACTGAGAAATTTACTAACGATTTAATCGCCGCAATTCGCAAAGACAGTATGCAAACTTTCCGCGATCATTATCGGGCCGCAGATGTTTTATTGATAGATGACATCCAATTTATTGAAGGCAAAGAATACACTCAAGAAGAATTTTTTCACACTTTTAATACTTTGCACGAAGCCGGGAATCAAGTAGTTTTAGCTTCAGATCGCCCGCCGCAGCAAATCCCCCGCCTGCAAGAGCGTTTGTGTTCCAGATTTTCCATGGGATTAATTGCCGATATTCAATTGCCAGACTTGGAAACTCGGATGGCAATTTTGCAGAAAAAAGCCGAGTATGAAAATATGCGGTTGCCGCGAGATGTCATTGAATACATTGCTTCTAGTTACACTTCCAACGTTCGGGAATTGGAAGGAGCTTTGATTCGGGCGGTAGCATATCTTTCCATTACTGGTTTGCCGATGACCGTGGAAAATATCACCCCGGTTTTGAATCCACAAACTGAAAGCGTAGAGGCAACGCCAGATGCAGTAATTGCAGTTGTGGCTGAGGAGTTTGATGTTTCTGTTGAAGATTTAAAAGGAATTTCCCGTCGGCGAGAAATTAGTCTGGCACGTCAAATAGGGATGTATTTAATTCGGCAGCATACTGGTTTGAGTTTGCCGAAAGTTGGGGAAGTATTCGGTGGCAAAGATCACACGACTGTGCTTTACAGTTGCGACAAAATTGCTCAGTTGCGGAACACTGACCCGAATTTGGCTCAAACTTTGCGTCAGTTGAGCGATCGAATTAATGCTGTCAGCCGAAAAACTTGAGAAGAAGTCAGTTGTCAGTTGTCAGTTGTCACACCAATGACTCTATGTAGCGATTTCAAGATCGGCATCACCGAACGGGTAACTCTCCGATCACAGACAATTTCTATGCGTAGCAGCTTGCCTGTGGAAAAACCTGTGGAAAAGTTGCCCTCCCTTTGTGGAAAACTTTACTCGATCGCCCGAAACAGTTTTTGCACAAAAAATGGGCGGGCGATCGACCGCACCAGCTTTCCCACAAGTTTTCCACAGGTAATATCAATTCCGGCCGCGCTGCAATGATATCAAATCCGTGCTTCCGGAGTCGGGCGTAAAGTCGAATCAAGCTCGTAATTAATAATTCGCGCAATTTTCATTTTTTTGACCCCTCCTTCTACAGTCAACAGTCAAGAGTCAACAATGATAAGGAGTGCAACCGGAATCGATATCATTGGGGTCTGCGAGTCGCAACGGCTAGTTTAACTCCTTTAACCTGTCGCACCCGATCCATAACGGCTACAGCCAAGCCAAAATCAACGGTTTCGTCAGAGTTAATCACGGCAATCAGGTCTTGACGAGTAGCAGCTAAGGCGCTCAGTTGTCCGGGCAAAGCCTCTACCGTTGTGCGCTGACGATCGAGACTGACTTGTCCTTTTGAATCAATCGTGATGGTGACTCGGTTCGTTGTCTGTGTCGGCTGGCTCGCAGTCGCTTTGGGCAAATTCACAGGCAGTCCTTCAGGGCTGCTTAAGAACAAGCTAGAGAGAATGAAAAATGTGAGCAGCGAGAACACCACATCAATCAGTGGCACAATATTAATTGGTGGAGGAATTTCAGGATCTTTTGGTAGGTTCATACTCTTTTTGTGCAGTTCGATAATGACGGCGATAAAGCAGTTCTAGCTGCCCTCCATATTCTTCAATTCGGCCAACTTCGCGCTGATATAAGCCCCGGTAAATGCTGGAAAATGTCAGAGTGATAATGCCCACTAGCAATCCGGCAGAAGTGGCAATCAAGTCTTCGCTAATGCCTGCGGTCAAACCCGATTTATTTGTCGCTGCAAGGTTGCCAATGTTAATCGAGGCAAATGTGGTCATTAGCCCAAATACTGTGCCTTGAAGACCGAGCAATGGTGCTAGCGCAACGATCGTGTCAAAAATATGATTGAACCGCTTCAGTAGCAGAATTTCGATTTTTCCCTCGGTTTCTAGCGCTAGAATAAATTCTTCAGGTGTCGCCTCTTCAAGCTGCAACGTGCTGAGGAAAATGCGGGCGATCGGTAAGTCAACATTCTGCTTGAGCTTATCGATCGCACTCACCATGTTATTGAGTTGATAGAGCCGCAAAACATCATGAGCAACTTGCTTTTGTCGTCTGTAAATTCTGATCCAGAATAGGGCGCGTTCGCTCGCCAGCGTTACCGACAGAATTGAACAAAGCAGCAGCGGCCACATGACAATACCGCCTGCCAAAAATTGTTCACGTATTGCTGAAAAATTCATCCACCTCTCCTAATTGACCGCTGGCAGTGCCAGCAATTTTGCTCTACAGCACTGATGATAATTTATCTCAATAAAATATCCAATACCAAAGGCTGATGAATTTTAGTCTTCCAAGGTCATACGAGGAAATTGACATCATCTTGAATCAACGCCAGCCGATCTCGACCTGGTGACAAGCAGGTTGAAAGCAATGCTGCGTCAAGGTTTTGAGTTTAGTGAGCCAGCGAAAGGATCTTCGCCTGGTTACTCAAGAAAAGAGAGTGGGGATCGTAGAGAATCAGGTTCAAGGATCTCTCCGACGATATTATAAGTCAATAAGCTGTCAATAATCCGCTATCTTTTTTGACATTTATGGGCTTCAATGCTTTTATCATCAAGGTTCCAGAGGCATTGTCACCCAGTCAACAGCCGATCGCCCAACCCAGTGAGACTGGAACCTGTCCGCACATCGGCTGGGCGATCGCTCGTAAGATCTGCGCCCTTGCTGCAACGAAGCGGTACGCTCTTAACCCTATTCTGTTACTCTGGGAAAATAAAAATAAGAGCCAAATTTTTAACTGTAGATATAGCTAGCATTTGAGCGTTTATTTTCTAACAGAATGGCCCAAATCGAGAATTTTGGTAAAAGTCTTATGCTATAAGCCTTCCAGATTATTTTTTGCCGAAAGTGACAGCATAGGCTTAAGGACTGTAGCGTGCAAAGTAGGATCTCGCTGTACAGTCAACAGTCAACACTCAACAATGATAAGGAGTGCAACCGGAATCGATATAATTCTTAGCTACAAGTCACGCCCAGCAAACAATTAACTTTTTTTCCACAGTTTCTACAGGGCGATCGATACAAAAATAATTAAATAAATAAAAAAAACTGGTGAGCCCTAGACGCCCGACACACATAGTTCGCGACGCGCGCTAACCTCAGAAACCCGGTTTCTACGAAGATTTCTCGTTTTTACAGGCAAAATTTTGCGTAGAAACCGGGAATAAGCGCCCCATGCTTAAGCCCTACACACAGAAAAACCGACCCGCTGGCTTTCTGTGATACGATTTGTTTCTGTTTCAAATCCGGTTAATTAACCTTCCTACCATGAAATTGGTTTGCACCCAAAGTGACCTCAACGCCAACCTCTCGTTGGTAAGTCGGGCCGTTCCCTCCCGCCCGACACATCCGGTACTAGCCAACGTGCTCTTAGTAGCGGATGAGGAAAATCAGCGGGTTAGCTTGACAGCTTTCGATCTCAGTTTGGGCATTCGTACCAGCTTCGCAGCAGAAGTAACAGGCGGCGGCAGTTTTACAATACCCGCTAAATTGCTTAACGATATTGTTTCGAGACTCCCGGATGGAGAGATTACTTTAGAAGACGAAGCCGGAGACACCGTAGCATATCTCACTTGCAGTTCTGGCAGCTACCAAGTTAGAGGCATGGGCCCCGAAGAATTCCCAGAATTACCCGCAATCGAAGCCGGAACAATCCTCAAATTGCCACCCGAAGCCTTGATAGAAGGACTCAAAGGAACTTTATTTGCTACTAGCCCCGACGAGGCAAAACAGGTACTTGCAGGCGTGCATTTAAAAGTATTGCAAGATTGCTTGGAATTTGCAGCTACAGACGGCCACAGATTGGCAGTAGTTCAAACTGCAAATGAAAAAGCTGAAGGCGAAGAAACTCAAGAAGAATTTGAGGTGACAGTCCCCGCTAAAGCATTGCGGGAAGTAGAAAGAATGCTGGTGATGCGACAGTGGACTGAACCTGTAACCCTGCATTTTGAACACGGTCAAGTAGTGTTTGAGTGGGCAGACCAGCGGCTGACAACCCGCACCTTGGAAGGGCAATATCCCGCATACCGGCAGTTGATTCCGCCCTCCTTTGAGCGGCAAATTACCTTAGAAAGGCGATCGTTCTTAGCAGCAGTAGAAAGAATTGCCGTGTTTGCAGACCAAAAAAATAATATTCTCAAATGCAGCATCGACGAGGAGAATCAGGAAATTACTTTGTCTGTAGATGCTAAAGATGTCGGCTGTGGTAAAGAGTCAATGCCCGCACAGATTTCGGGAGATAGCATAGATATTGCTTTCAACGTGAAATACTTAATTGACATTTTGAAAACTGCTCAGTCTCCCGAAATTCAACTGCAATTAAACGGTGCTCTTGCACCTGTAATTTTTCAGCCTTTAGGCGGAGTCAATGCTACATTCTTGGTGATGCCAGTTCAGCTTCGAGCGTAACAGTAGCGTAACAGTAGGGTGCGCAATGCGCACCTTACCTAAATCCGTGTATCCGTGTCCTGCATTCCCTCTTCCATCCATTCGTTAGTATCCCTTACATCCGTTACACTCATCGGTTGCGGGACTTCCTTCAAATCAACGGCAACAAAATTTCAAATTCAGTACCTGTACCGGGAGTAGAATGCAAATTTAACTTGCCTTTATGCTTTTCCGTAACAATTTGATGGGTAATTGCCAACCCCAAACCAGTACCTTTCCCAGCGGGTTTAGTGGTGAAAAATGTCTCAAAAATCCGCCGTTGAATTTCTGGCGGAATTCCCGGTCCGTTATCGGCAATTCTGATTGCTATCCAAGCGTTATTTTGATTTTTTGCCCCTGCTTCTGGGCAGAAGTCGCCGTTTTGGCTGGCGGATGATAGCGGTTTTGCATTTTGTCGATCGCCCATAACATAATTTTGAATTAATTCCGAATTTACGCAGTCTCCGTCACAACTGTCTATTACCTCGGTTTCAATAGTAATCGCAGGCATAAAACCTTTTTCTTCTTTTACCTCTTCCAAAGCGTCGATTGCATTGCTGATAATATTCATAAATACCTGGCTCAACTGACCAGAGTAACACTTGACTAAAGGCAAATCTCCATAGCTTTTAACTACTTCAATTCCGTACTTGAGACGGTTTTTCATAATTAGCAGCGTACTGTCAATACATTCGTGGATGTTAGCTTGTTTCAAATGGGTTTCGTCCATGTGAGAAAAGGTGTGCAGGCTGGTGACGAGTTCGGTCAGCCTCTGCGATGAAACTTTCATACTTTTGAGAATTTCTACCCAATCTTCTTGCAAAAAATCAAATTCTATGTGTTTTTTGAGTTGGTCAATTTTTTCGGTGTTACCCACAATTTGTTCGTAAGCAGATAGCAACTCCATGATGTCTTTCGAGTAGTTAGACAAAAAGCCTAGATTTCCGCTGATGCAGGTGACGGGATTTCTAATTTCGTGGGCTACTCCAGCTACCATCTGTCCCAAACTCGCTAGTTTTTCGGTTTGAATTAGTTGAGATTGAGTTTGCTGCCTCAGCAATTTTGTTGCTAGTTCATGAATATTGGATTGCGCTACTAACAGTTCGTGCACGTCTAGCAAACTATAAGTTTGAGGTGACAATTGAACCACAATCGGTTCGTAAAGCAGTTCTTTCGATCGCAACAGCGACTTCCTGGCTGCATCGACGATTAAAGTATTGCTGGGAAAAATTAAACTCTCAGTTTCGGCAAAGCGGTACAAAGCCCTCACTGGTCGCTTTAAAAATAATTCTCGCCCAAAAGGACGGCTGATAAATTCTAAAAATCTCCGCCGGGAAATCATGCCGGCAAATTCACCTTGATGGGTCACAATGACTCCCGGTAACAGCGGATTAGCTTCTAACATCTGAGAAATTCGCATTCCCCAATCCGTAGCTTCTACCTGAAAATCGTACAGCGACAATTGTTGGAGAGTAGAGTCTAAACAAAGTTCTCCTAGGTCAGCCTCGGAGATGGGTTGGACTGGTCTTTCTACGCAGGAGGTATTCAACATAAATTCATCAGTACGCTTTTTTGGGGTTCTATTTGCTAGCAGACATTCAGCTACCAAAGGTCAGCAGGTGAGTTGCTGAGTGCTTTGACCGGCATCTCCTGGCAAACTGCTTTTTAAATTACACAAAAAACTGACTGTAGTAAGAAAAATTTTACCACTTAAAGTATTAGGCAATATTAAGTATCACCGATATAAATGCGCCCTGGCTAGGCCTGACTTTATTTTATACTGACTTGAGGGGTATTAACGCTTGGTTCGACTATTTAATTATTCATTAACCTGGAATTCGGGTCTTAACCTATTTTTAATAATAAGATTACATTTTTCCAAAATATAATAAAGTGACAATAGAGGAAAATCGGAATTGCCCGATCGCCCGCCTCGCGGTCGAATGTACCCGTGGGTGGGCGTCCCTGAGTTTTAGGTCGCACTATAACCGCGATGGTGTCCCCCCCACCAGCTACGGCCTTTGATACTCAAGACAACGAAGGACACGGCAATGCCGTTTCCCTACCCCAAAATAATCACTTTTTTTCGATGAAAGATCTAACCACCGGCTGCCGATTAATTGTAGGGAAACGGCCAGGCGCGGTGTCCTGAGTGTGGGTAATATCAATTCCGATGCCACCGAATTAGATATCAGGTAGAAAAATTGAGTGGAATTCAAACAACTTTAACCATTCCAAATCATTCACAAGCTAGCATTGATTAAATTATAAACTATACCAATTCCAGCAAAGAAAAGGCTTTATTAAATTTAAAAATTAATCATATACCATGGTGAAAAGTAGGGACGGATATATATTGTACGCCATATCTATAGGGAAACGGTACGGCCGTGTCCGTACCAGGCTCTGCGAGTTTTAATGATGGCTATAAGATAGAGGATTGTAAGAAAAAAGTTTCAACTGAATCTTAACTTAGTGCTGTGCTTTGGTATGATCGACAGGGGGTTCTGCCAAAGACGTGTAACTAAATAGCAATTTACCAGTAGGTGATCGATGCAACCCGCCCTCACGAATCAGTTAAACAATGCTTTTACCCTTTTTCTCAGCTTGTTAGTAGAAGCAATACCTTTTCTGCTGCTGGGAGTTTTATTCTCAGGTTTGCTGCTGGGGTTTGTAGACGAACGCAAACTCGTATCCCGCATCCCGCGAAACCCGCTACTGGGGGCTTTGATGGGCAGTTCGATCGGCTTTTTGTTTCCCGTGTGCGAGTGCGGTAACGTGCCCGTAGCCCGCAGGCTACTGATGCAGGGAGTGCCCGCACCAGCCGCGATCGGCTTTTTGCTTGCGGCCCCCACCATCAACCCCGTGGTAATTTGGGCGACTTGGACGGCATTTCGCGATCAGCCAGAAATTGTAGTTTTGCGGGTGGTATTTTCCCTAGTCACAGCCACAATTATCGGCTGGGTGTTCAGCACCCAAAAAGACTTGCGACCTCTGCTGCAACCTGCTGTAGCCCGCGCTATCCCTCTACCAAAACCAGAGTTTTCCGAACAAGAGCTCGTCCAAGCCAACACTCCGCTGCTGTTGCAGTCGGGAACTTTTATGCTCGGTCAGCCGGGGGGGGCGGTGCCGATCGAATCTTTGCTACAAGACGACTGGAAGCCATTACAAACAGGCCAAACAGGAAAAACCTCGAAACGTTCCTCGATGTTCCACCGCGTTTCTAAAGAGCGTCTGCGCCTGCTTTTAGATACTATGGTACAGGAGTTGCGCGAATTGGGAGGAGTGTTGGTAATCGGAAGTGCGATCGCAGCAATCATTCAAGTTGGCGCACCCCGCGAACTCATTCTCAACCTCGGTCAAGGGCCCGTTTCCTCAATTCTCGCCATGCTACTATTAGCCGCAGTCGTATCCATTTGTTCTACAGTAGATGCCTTTTTTGCCCTGTCTTTTGCTTCCACATTTACCAGCGGTTCGCTGTTAGCCTTTCTCGTTTTCGGCCCGATGATTGACCTCAAAGGCATAGGTTTAATGCTGTCAATTTTTAAAAGTCGAGCCGTAGTTTACATAATTGTCTTGGCAGCTCAGTTAACCTTTTTAATGACCCTCGGTGTTAACTTGCATTTAGGTTAATAAATTAGATATGACATATAAATAATACCCGTTGCGATTTTCAATGAAATTGATTCACGACGGTACTCACGGATATACGGGTAGCTGTTTTTTCAATCTTTGTTCTTCCTTATTTCGTCTTATTCTTTCTTTTTCTTCCTTCAAACTCTCTATTCCCAATTCTCAATGACTCTTACAAAATGAATTTTAAAAAAATTAGCCCCTGGCTGGACGCCCTAGCTATCTTAGCGTGGGGAATACTGCTCCTAAAATATTGGATTACAGGCAAATTAAGCATTCTCATTCACCCCAATTACTTTGGCTTGACTTTAGCGGGAGGAATCGGCTTAATGGTTATTGGCGGGTTAAAAACTTGGGAACTCGTAAAACTCGATCGCACCACAAAGCAATCGCGAACATCACTAGCAAATAACTCTCTAAGAGTTACAGAAGTTGAACACGTTACTTTGTTTCCCCCCAGCATCGGCAGTACCTTAATGTTGAGCGTCGCATTAATCGGTTTACTAACAACGCCACGCACTTTTAGCAGCCAGACAGCATTAGAACGAGGCCTCACTGAATCCCTGCCAATCACCAGACTGCAACCCCAAGAATTTCGCAATACTACAAAACCCGAACAGCGATCGCTCGTCGAATGGGTGCGGCTGTTAAATTTCAATCCAGAACCCGATACATACAGAGGTCAAAAAGTCAAAGTTCAAGGATTTGTAATTCACCCCCCCAACATAGCAGAACAATATATGTGGATCGGGCGTTTTATCATTACCTGCTGCGCGGCCGACGCCTATCCCATCGGGTTGCCAGTAAAATTACCGATCGGTCAAAGCCGCACCGCCTTTGCCCCAGACAGTTGGCTAGAAATAGAAGGAGAAACGATCGTAGAAGAACTCCAAGGCAAGCGCAAATTAATCATTCAAGCATCCTCCCTCCAGCCAATTCCCGAACCCAAAAATCCTTATGATTATTAGGTATAGAGGAAGTATGAGATTCTATTTTACATTTATTGCGAGATGGGTACTGAGAACCCTTCTCCGTATACAAATAAAGATACTGTACAGTCAGCTATAAAAGTCGCAGCAGCATCCTGTAGGAGTTGCAAATAACAAATTCAGCAACTACACTCGTAATTAGGAAATAAATTCTGAGTATATGTCATCCGAAAAAAAATTAGCTATCAAAGGTGCTGTTTGGACGATCGCAAGTTATGGAAGCAGTCAAATTATCCGATTTGGTAGCAACCTAATCCTGACGCGCCTGCTTTTGCCTGAATTATTTGGTCTAATGGGTCTAGCCTACGTTTTCATCATAGGCATTAACTTATTCACAGACATAGGTCTGGGCCCAAGTATCATTCAAAACAAGCGCGGGGACGAGCCTCAATTTTTCAACACTGCTTGGACAATGCAAGTTATTCGCAGCTTGTTTGTCTGGTTGTGTTTAATTCTAATAACCTGGCCAGTTACTCAATTCTATGAAGAACCCCGTCTGATGTGGTTGATTCCAGCCATAAGTATAAATACCCTAATAGGAGGGTTTAAATCGACTTCCGTATCCACCCTAGAACGCAAAATGAGCGTTAAGGAAGTAGTGCTTTTTGAGTTGGGTACGCAGATAATTTCTACTACAGTGATGATTGTGTGGGCTTTATTCGATCGCAGCATTTGGGCGATCGTTGTAGGCGGCTGGACTGGAGCTGTAGTGGAGTTAGTATGGAGCCATTTTTTGATTCCCGGCAAGTCAAACCGCTTTGCTTGGGATAAAGAAGCCGTAAAAGAAATATTTTCTTATGGCAAATGGATATTTTTGTCTACGATTTTATTTTTTCTGTGTTCTCAAGCCGATCGACTCATTCTCGGGAAAATATTTACTTTAACACTGTTGGGCATTTACGGCATCGCTTTTACCCTGGGGGATATGCCGCGCCAAGTCATCATCGCCATTAGTGGCCGGGTGATTTTTCCCTCGATTTCTATGCTAGCCACGTTGCCGCGGGAAGAGTTGCGCGCCAAGATCCTGAACAACCGCAAGTTAATTCTAATACCATTAGCCGTAGGTTTAGCAATTTTTGTGAGCTTCGGAGATCAGTTAATTTTAATACTCTATCGGAAAGAGTATGCGGCGGCTTCTTGGATGATGCCAATCTTGGCTTTAGGTATCTGGCACACCACCTTGCACAATATGATGGGTTCTTGTCTGTTAGCCGTAGGAAAGTCTCAGTACGCAGCTATGGGTAATCTGCTGACTTTTGTGAATCTATGTATAACTATACCGCTGGGATACCACTTAAAAGGTAATTTAGGTGCCGTGATTGCTGTAGCTCTGGGCGACCTTCCTACCTATGCAGTAACTAACTACGGTTTGTGGAAAGAAGGACTAACTTGTTTTTGGCAGGATATTCAATTAACAGGGCTGTTTATAGGGGTGCTAGCCACTCTAATTTGGTGTAGAGTGGCTTTTGATTTTGGTCTGCCAATCGATAAAATATCACCGATGGATTTAATTCCCATCAATCAACTGTTTAAGTAAAGGAAAAGGAGATTGTCTATATGTCAGCCGAACCCAATACAAGAAGAAAAGTAATTCACTTTATCTTTTTACAAATTGCTCTGTTTCAAGAAATATTGCGAGTGACTAGGAGGTATGCTAAACTGATGTTATTTTATCAAAGAAATAGCATTATAAATTTATTTAAACAAATCGAGCAACCCGAAAAAGAACGTCCCAAAGTCTTTGCTGCTGTCGCACACATTACATCCGTTGAAGAATCTAACAATCCAGAAAAAGGCGCAGAAAAAATAGAGAGACTCAGGCATACAATAGATGGACTGTTGACGAGTTTTGCTCATTGCGACCTGAGTATTGCTATCCAAACCCTACCGAACAGGCACGTTACAGCCTACTTACCTGAATATCAAATTAATTGCATTCAGATACAAGAAGGCCCTGAATGCGATCCCATGTTTGTAGAGTTTAGGCTTCAGGAAGAATTTGTCGAAAGAGTAGAAAAATTTGACTGGTTTTTATTCATAGAAGATGACATTGTTTTGTATGATGCTTTCATTCTAGAAAAATTAGAAAAATTTAACCGACAAAGCGGGTATGAGAATGCTATTCTTTACCCAAACCGTTTTGAAATGTATCAAGGAACCAAGAGATATATTGATTTGACAATAGATCCGGAGCTATCATGGAATCAGCTATCTAGTGTAAAGATAGAAGGTGTAAAATTTGCTGAGTTTAGCAATCCTCATTCAGCATTTTACTGTTTGTCAAGAAAGCAGATGAAAGAGTGGATGAAATCAGGTCGGCTCTTTAAAAATCAAGTAGTGAATGTCGGGCCTTTAGAGAGTGCAGCGACTTTTTGTATTTTGGAATGTTTCTCAATCTATAAGCCTCACCCGTCAAACTTAAACTATTTTGAGGTCAGACATTACGATAGCAAATATTCTAAGCTGTATCCCGCACCAGAATCGCCATATACACTGTCAGCAGTTAATAATATTTCCAACCCCCTAATAGTCAAGGATTCGTGAAAGGTATCTAAGTAGGGGTCATGATTATTAGGAAGATGGGTAGAGCGCCAGGGTTAACTCTCAACCTATAAAATAATTAGCGATTTGAGATTTAATCTCAAATATTCCTGGACGCAACTGGCACAATTGTAGGGTGATCTACTGTCCTCAAATCCTCTCTCGATCGAGCAATTTTTAGCTCTGAGGCATCCTAAAAGGTAAAACTCAAATTTCACCATATCTCCACTCGGTTGATACTGTTGAAAGTGCCGCAGAATCCACGGATTTAAGCTCGTGAGTTTAATTCAGTCCTGGAGGCATCAACACTTTCAGAAACCGAGTTAGTGACCAACATACTTCGTTCCAGCCCTTCTCGCTGGTAAAAAAAACCGTTTCAGAGGGTCGGGAGTACGCCCAAGACAGTAAAATTTAAGAGGGAAAATTTGGCAGTTGATTTTCAGCAGAAAGTAGGAGAGAAAGATTTGTGAGTATTTTTAAGAAAAAAATTAATCCTTCACCTTTCGCTAATCTGCCATTCAAACAGCCGATCGACCGCACGGCCATCTTGCTCATGCTAGTGCTGAGCGTCTTAATCGGACTGCTGCTGCTGAGCGGCGATCGCACAGCACCCAGAGTGCGAGAATTTACCTGGGAAAACAAACAAATCGGCGCCGAAGATACCGGCTTTATCCTCACATTCTTTCGGCCGATGAACCAGCCCACCGTCGAGGAAAACTTAAAGCTAGAACCCCCCCTCCCCGGTAAATTTAGTTGGGCTGGAAGACGCATGGCTTACACCCTCAAAGATCCCGCACCCTACGGCGTTACCTACACAGTCAAACTCGCCGGAGCAACCGATAAGTATTTCGGAGAAAAAAATCAAAACAAAGGAACGCCGATGCAACCGTTTAGCAGTTCCTTTCGCAGCCGCGATCGAGCTTTTGCTTACATCGGCGTTCAAGGCGAAACAGAAAGCAGATTAATGCTAGTCAATCTCACCAGCAGCGACTCAAAACCGATACCCCTAACTCCCAAAGATTTAGTTGTCACCGATTTTAAACCCTATCCCGACAGCGATCGCATTTTATTCTCAGCCACCGATCGATCGCTCGCCCGTACTCGCGGCACCCTAAATCAAGAACTATTCACAGTCACCACCGGCCTCAACCCCCAATCGGGTTCAGGAACTCAACAAAAATATCCAGCGGGTAGAATCGACAAACTATTAGATGCCAAAGATTACCAAAACCTCAAATTCGACCTCTCAGCCGATGGAAAAATCATAGTTGTCCAGCGCGTCAACCGCCGCAATCCCGGCGATTTCAGTCCTTGGATTTTGGAAGAAACACAGGCGCCCAGACCATTGGAAAATGAACAAGGCGGAGATTTTATGATTCGCCCCGACAGCAAATCGATGGTAATATCTCAAAAACAAGGATTAGCGATCGTCCCCCTCAAACCCGAAGCAGACCCAGTAGAATTTTTGCCAAAATACGAACAAGTATTGGGCATGGCCCGGGACAACTCTGCCGCCGCCTATGTTAAATACAACAGCGACTTTACTCGATCGCTTTTCATCTTAGATAACCAAGGTGTAGAACAAGAAATATTGCGTATTCCCGGCAGCATTATGGCCGTTTATTTCGACCCCCGCAAAAACCAAGACAACCAAGTTCAGCGTCTCTACTGTTTGTTAGCCCAACGCCTCAAAACAGAAAGCTATAAAGAACAGCCTTTCATCGCCACCATCGACCTCAAAAAAGAAGGTACTCGTTTGGTAGGAACCATCAAACCGCTGCTGATTTTGCCCAACCAATTAGATACCCAAATCAGTTTATCTCCCGACGGTCTGGCATTAATTTTCGACCAATCAGTCACAGCAGCAACTCCCTCAGCAGCAGACAGTCCCCGCAACGATAGCGGACAGTCGATCGCCACCAGCCGCCTCTGGCTGCTACCCTTAGTAGAAATACCGACAGACGGTTCTCCCGCAAAACTACAGCCCGAAGAACTTCCCTTTGCCGGCTATCACCCCCGCTGGCTACCATAAACCAATTTGAGATTTAAGATCGCACTGCTGACTAATGACTGGTGACTAACCTAAAATCTAAAATCTAAAATCCTTATGACTCCCGAAGAAATTAGCAATAGCCTTAAAGACTTATTTGGTGATAGTGTTGAGATGCCTGCTGCCACTTCTTGGCAAGTAGAAACCCCCAATTTTCGCCTCTTAGTCCTCCTTTCAGAAGACGGGAGTTGGCTGCGGATTTTGCTGCCGATCGCCGATGCCCAGGAAGCTCAACCATTTCTTGATAAACTGCTAGAAGCTAACTTTGACACCACCCTCGAAACTCGCTACGCCTTACATCAAAACGTTTTGTGGGGAGTATTTCAGCACAGTTGTGCCACACTCGCGACCGCCGATTTCTCAGCCGCCGTCGCCAGACTGCTGGCTTTGCAAGAGAGAGGTTTGTCTGACTTTTTCGGCGGTTTGATAGAAAGCCGCATCCGTCAAATCATCAAAGCTGCGAAGGCGCAGGGACAGTCTGTGGAAACTACCCTTCAGACTTTAGACCGTTTCTACGCAGAGGGATTGATGGGTGAAATGGAACTAGGGCGAGAGTCTCGCGAAAATACTCTCGCGGCTTGGCGGTATCAGCTAGAACGCCTCTGGCCGGAGGTGGAACCCTAAGAAGACGATTGGAGACGGCAGATGGCAGGTGGCAGATGGCAAAAAACTGACTACCATCGACGTTTGAAGTTGCTTAAAGTTGCATTTCTTTTGAGTGGTATGGCCACCGCCAATACGGTTAGAACGTTCTTAATTGCACAAACCCTTGCGGAACATTGCTTCTTCGTTCTCTCGCGACGATAACTAAAGCCTTCCATCCGTTACATTCGGTTACATCCGAAGAAAGCGAATCCGTGGCCGAACTTCTTTCTGCTGTACAATCTGCCGATTGTTGCCTGGACCCCAGTCTTGACGATACCGTTGGAACCTCAAGCCCCTTGGACGATGGCTGATCCGGGCCCTCCAACCCTCGAAGGATGCCCGTATATTCACTGATAAGCCGCTCGCGGTTCTCCAATTCCCTTCTATCACTAGAAAAATGGTATAATTTATCACAATAATTAATTATAAATATTAAAAATTTTCTGAAAACACGCGATCGCAGGTATATCATGGTAAAAAGTTTACAGATGAACTCCGTAATATCCACAAAAGCTTCGATCGTTTAACATTGATTTAGAAACAAAACCTTTAGCACACAATGCTAGTGTAATCGGGTTAAGCCACCGGGTACTATTCTAATTTAACAAACTAGCAACTACCCTCTCCCAATTACCCATTACCAATTAATAGCAACTTAAGTTATCCATCTATACAACATTTAACAGGGGTTTCATCTATGTTTGCTGTGCGTGAGACTAGCTCGGAGTTATCAGTGTTGCATATACCTGAAATTTGTACTTGGAACATTTCCTTAGAATCAACTCTCCTAGACCTGCCCCTCTACAACTGCCAAATTGAATTAACTCAACAGGCAAAAGAAGTAGCCCAGGCTTTTGAAAAAAATTCCATGCTTCCTGGCGTTATTTTGACAGAGGGGGGTACTTTTGTCGGCATAATATCCAGGCGTCTATTTTTTGAAAAAATTAACCGCCGCTACGGATTAGAAATGTTTTTCAAGCGACCAATAGAGGTATTATACAAGTTTTCTAAGCCAGAGCCGCTGATACTTCCCGGCAGTAAATTAATAGTAGAAGCCGCCGAGGAATCGCTTTACAGGTCAGGAGAATTAATTTACGAACCTGTAGTAGTGGAAGTAGCGCCTCAGAGCTACAAACTCTTAGACGTACACCAATTAATGGTTGCTCAATCAAGAATTCATCAATTAACAAATAAGTTGCTCCACAAACAAACCCAATCCAAACTCATCCAAACAGAAAAAATGGCTAGTTTGGGGAGAATTGTAGCAGAAGTAGCGCATGAAATCAGAAATCCGCTGAACTGTATTTGGGGGAATTTAACTTTTCTGCTGTCCTATTTTGAACACTTGCTTCAGCTCATGTCGGTTTATGAAGAAGAATATTCGGAACCATGTCCCCGAATAGACGCTCTCAAAGAAGAAATTGAATTTGATTTTTTACAAGAAGATTTGCCTATCACCTTAGAAGGGATGGAGTTGGGAGCCTCGCAATTGCTAAAAATAGTTAACGGGCTGCACCACTTCTCTCATATGGACGAGACAAAACCAGTGGAGACAGACATTCACGAATGCGTGGAGATGACGCTGTTAATATTGAAAAACCGCTTTAAAAATAGCATAGCAGTGGTTAAAAATTACGGCGAACTGCCGCTAGTAAGCGGCTACTCCGGTCAGTTGAGTCAGGTGTTTTTGAATTTGTTAGTTAATGCTCTAGACGCCCTGACAGAGTACGCAGCCGATCGAGAAATACACACCCAGTGCCCGGACAACTGGCAGCCCCAAATCGAAATTACCACTAAAGTGATAGAAACCGAACACGGCAAGCGGGTGGCAATTTGCATTGCCGATAACGGGCCAGGCATTGCTCCAGAAAATCACCAGCAGATATTTGACACCTTTTTCACCACTAAACCAGCAGGCAAAGGCAGCGGTATGGGGCTGGCTATCTGCAATCAAATCGTCACAGAAAAGCACGGCGGCCAACTCAAATTGCGATCGCAACCAGGTAAGAACACTGAATTTGAAATTCTCCTGCCCATAGTTCACAAAACATGATTAACTCAAGAATATTCTCGGTTGTTCGCTCCTGCGTTGAAGTGATAGGCTAGCTTAGTAGTAGGTTCTCAATTCACTTTCCCAGCGTTTCGGCAACTAAAAGTTCCAGTGGCACATAAATTCAGTTCTAAACTCCTTGGCCCTTCACTCTCCGAAGGCAGCCATCAAGACCTTTCCCTAGAGTCTACCCTCTGGGATTTGCCCCTGTATGACTTTCAGGTTAAATCGAGCTGCTTGGCCGTGGCAGTTGCCGAAATGTTTGAACAGCATCCCCTAGTGCCGGGAGTCGTCTTGATGGAAGCAGGAGAGTTTGCGGGGATGATATCCCGCAGGCAACTGCTGGAATATTTGCTTAAACCCCAAGGCCCAGAGCTATTTTTGCACCTGCCACTAAAAGTTCTCTACAGTTACGCTCGCGTCGAAATATTATTAGTCCCAGAGAGTACAACCATTTTGGCAGCAGCTCCACAAGCTCTGCGTCGATCGCCCGAATTGCAGTCAGAACCGATCGTCGTCCAAATAGACTCCCAATCTTACCGACTCTTAGACCCTAACGCACTAAACATCGCCTACTGGCAAATTCGTGGCATAGAAACTCAAGTCCGCTACGAAAGAGCCCAAACTCAAATGATTCAAAGCGAAAAAATGGCTAGTTTAGGGCGTTTAGTCAACGGAGTCGCCCACGAAATTTTAGATCCGGTAGGCTTTATCTGGGGGAATTTAACCTACGTAAGCGACTACAGCAAAAACTTGATGGAATTGCTCTCAGTTTACGACGCATACTGTACCAACCCCCCGCCGCAAATAGCACGGCTCAAAGAAGAGATCGACTATGACTTTTTGCAAAACGATTTCCTCCGAACTGTTGCCAGCATCAAATCAGGAGCGGAACGTTTGAGCAAGCTGGCAAGCAGTTTGCAAAACTTTTGCCACATAGACGATGTTTATCCCAAACCAACCGACTTGCACGCCAACATAGACAGCATACTTTTGCTGCTCAAAAGTCGTTTGACCAGGGAAATCCAAGTAGTGAAAAACTACGGCTACCTGCCACCAGTGCCGTGCTATGCAGGACAGCTAAACCAAGTATTTATGAATATCTTAACCAATGCTATTCATACATTAATTAATGAAGCAGTCGGTCAAGAATTGGCGAAGGAGTTCAAAGGTGGAGGGTTCAGAGACGGTGATCGCCAGCCTAAAATTGAAATCACAACTCAAGTCTGCTGTCCCGAACCTGCGCCGGATTTAGATAAACTTCATGTTCGCTGGGTTTCGATTTGCATAGCCGATAACGGGCCAGGAATGTCACCTAGCAAGTACAAAAAAATTATAGAATCATTTTCTACGGAAAAACGCGCCCTCAAAGAAACCAGTTTAGCAGTTAGCTATCAAATAGTGACGGGCAAACACGGCGGTGCATTCAGAATGCGATCGGAGTTAGGCAGCGGCACTGAATTTGAAATTTTGTTACCCTTAGCTTAAAGAAGTCAGTTGTCAGTTGTCAGCAGTCATTAGTCATTAGCCAGTAGTCAGTAGTTATTGGTTATTAGTTATTGGTTATTAGTTATTAATTATTATGAAAAATACTGCTACATCTAAATTAGAGGCAATCTTCTGTAGGGAAACAGCAATGCCCATTAGTGTCAACTTAACGTCAAACCTACTACCGGTCTACTCTTTGACGATTATAACTCGATCCCCCCTAGCCCTTCTTAAGGGGGGAACAAGATTCTTCTCAAAGTCCCCCTTCTTAAGGGGGATTTAGGGGGATCTAGACTTTGCCTAAAAGCGACATTTATTAGGGTTTCAGGCTTAAGTTGACACGAATGGGCAATTCTGTGTCCCTACCTGAAAACGGCTGTAACAGTCAACAGTCAACAGTCAACAGTCAACCATTCTCTAACTGACTGCCGCACATTTTACAAAATCTAGCATTAGCATCGTGTACAGACCAACCGCAACCTTTACAAACAGCTTCTCCGTGATTAGCACTTTTAACTAATTGTTTAATCAAATCCCCTAATTGCCAAGGAATTAGAGCAATTCCCGTCAAAATCATCAAAATAGTCAGAAAACGGCCGGATTCCGAAATCGGAGTAACATCGCCAAATCCCACCGTCGTCATTGTGACAACCGAGAAATAAACAGCATCCAAAAAAGTTCCAAAACTTTCGGGATTTGCCGGATGTTCGACTTGATAAATCAAACCAGAATAAACAAAAATTATTGCCAGCAAAGTAAACAAAATCCGAGCAAAAATTACCCCATCTTCGCTGCTGATGCGGAAAATAGAAATTTTTAATTCCAGGAAGCGGATGAGTCTGAGAATTCTAAACCAGCGAAAAATTCTGATAAAACTGACGTTGACAAACCCCAGCAAAAATGGTAATATTGCCAGCAAATCAATAATTGAAAAAAAACTAAAAATAAATTTAACTCGATTTTCCGCACACCACAGCCGCAATAAATACTCAAACACAAAAATAACTAAAAGCGCTGTATCGAGAGTTTGGAAATTAATTCTAACAGTTTCCGAAATCGGGTAAGTTTCGGCGATGAAGCTGCTCGAAGATAGGAGAATAAGTCCGGTAAGGGTTAAATTGACGGTTCTACCAATTGGGGTTTCGATATCTTCGAGATAAAATCCAATTTGCGATCTGGTTAACATAGATGAGAGAATTAATACCATTTATGAGGTAAGGGAATTATCGCATATGAGTATCGAATTAATTAAGGGTGAAAGGTTCAATCTTTCTAAAGAAACTCCTAATTTCAATAAAATTGCGATCGCCCTGGGTTGGCAAGTCAGCCAGACAGCACAAAACTGCGACATTGACGCATCAGTTTTTATGTTAGCGGCGGACGGTCGCATTCCTGATGAAAAGTATTTTGTATTTTACAACAATGTGACATCGCCGGACGGTGCGGTGCGACATTCGGGAGACAGCAGGAATGGACAAATTGAGGGAGATGATGAGACGGTTTATGTGGATTTGAGTAAAATCAATTCGGCGATTCAGGAAATTGTGTTTGTTGTGACTATTCACGAGGGAAAGGAAAAAAATCAAAGTTTTAGTAAAGTTACAAATGCTTTTATCAGGCTTTACAATCGAGAAACTGTTAGCGAATTGGTTAGGTACAATTTAAATCAGATATTTTCCCAAGAAACGGCTTTAGAATTTGGACGTTTGTACAAGAAGAATGGCGAATGGAGGTTTCAGGCGGTAGGACAGGGATATAATGCTGGGTTGCAAAGTTTTGTAGACAAGTATTATGTTGAGAATGCGGTTGAGAAAAGCTCGAATGCTGGTGAGAAGCTTGATGATGCTGAGGTTGTGAGGCGGTTTAGCGATCGGGTGGATCGGTTATTGCGCGAAGAGGCGGTATCTAGCAAAGCTGCAGAACAGCCGATCGCTAAACCTGTGAATGCCGATACTGTGGAATCTAAGGAAGAGGAAAGAATAGATGATTCTGCACTAGAAAATCTGGAACCAGCTATTAGTGCTGAGGAATTTTTGCAACGGTATCAAGAGGGAGAACGCGACTTTACAGGGATTAACTTAGCGGGAGTAAATCTAACCGGAAAATCCCTGAGTCAGGTTAACTTGAGTAGCGCTAATCTCAGCGGTGCAGAACTTTCTGGAACAAACTTACATGGTGCTAATCTGAGTGAGGCAAATTTATGTCATTCAAACCTTCATAAGGCAAATCTAAACTCAGCAAACTTAAGGAAAACAAAATTTCTCAATGCCAATTTAAGTGAAGTCCGTCTCTATTATGCAAACCTAAGTGAAGCTAATCTGAGTGGCTTAGATCTTAGCAGTGTTAATTTATATCCGGAGACAAACTTGAGGATGGTAAATCTCAGTAAAGCAAATTTAAGTGGGTTAAATTTGAGTAAATTAGAATTTATGGAGGCTGATTTGAGTAATGCAAACCTAATTAAGACTAACCTATTCGAGACCAACCTTGAAGGGGCGAACCTTGAGGGAGCAAAACTTCAACAAACAGTTTACAACGCAAGGACTACCTTCCCCAAAAGGTTTAATCCTGTTAATGCAGGTGCTTACTTAATTGCTCCTAGTGCTTCACTGCAAAAAGCGAACCTAGCTGGTTTTGACTTGAGTCAAGTAAACTTGGCTGGAGCTAATCTGCAAGGAGCCAACCTCACATCAACAAACCTGAATGGTGCACAATTGAGTGAAGCTAACTTGAGTCAAGCTAACTTGAGTGGTGCCAATCTAACTAAGGCCAATTTGATCGGTGCAAAACTCCTGCAAGCTAATTTGATTAAAACCAAGTTAAGCGAAGCAAATTTGAGTGTTGCCAACTTAACGGCGGCAAACCTCACAGAAGCAAACCTGATACAGGCAAATTTAAACCATGCTAACCTGAATGTGGCAGACTTAAGTGGAGCGAATCTAAAAAATGCACAAACATATGGGGCAAATTTTAGTGGTGCCAACTTAGAGAAAGCTAACATGAAAGGAGCAAATATGGGTAGAGCAAATCTCGACATGGCAACACTCACAGGTGCAATTATGCCAGATGGCACAATTCACGAATGAATTATATCGCCAATATTAAAAAGCCAGGTGGGCAATTTATTGGTGTAAATTTAACCGAAATTCCGGCAGGGAATGAATTTCCTGCCGGACTGAGGGAAATAGCGTTAAATTGACACCAATGGTGTGCATCGCCCTCCTTACAAATAAAGTATGATGAGTGTGAAATATCAAATACATAGATTTTCGATGAATGAATTCGACACAGAAATCATAGAATCTACCCTCAGATGGATGACGGAGTTTGTAGAGTTACCCCATCCAGTGTTCAGCAATTTAGCGATTTGTCCCTTCACTAAAAAAGCACGCTTGGCAAATCAAATTTTATTCAAAATTGAGCGTTTTTCAGCGCTAACTGAGTTTGAGGGAGATTCGGCCATAATGAAATCGATTTATGAATTTTACAATTCCGATTTGGAAATAATGGTAGTAATTAATCCCGAAAAAAACGTAATTACTGCGCCCGAAACTAAACAATTGATAGACAAACTGAATGATCGGATTTCAGAGTTAGGCTTGCTGGCTTTTCACACTCATCCCGAAGAAGATTTTAATATTGACGGACTTCATACTAGAAGAATGCCGTATCCGGGCTTCACCGTTCAAGTAAATTCTAAGCTGAAGCCAGCTTCCGATTCTTTAGAGAAAACTGAATATTACAAAAATTGGACGGCCGAACAACTAAAATATTTCGGGATTCCGAGAAATTGACGATCGCCCGCCCTCCCCGCGCATCTCTGTGCCATTACAATAAACTCAGCAAAAAATCTTTACACATAAGAACTCATGCAGCTCAAGTCAACAACCCGCCATATTCGCATATACACCGCCATCCTCGAAGATAACGAACTCGTCCCCAGCAACGACCTTTTGACCCTCGACATTGACCCAGATAACGAACTTAACTGGAACGACGAGTCAGTCAAACAGGTATATGCCAAGTTCGACCAACTCGTAGACGCCTACGAGGGCGAAGACTTGACCGAGTACAACCTCCGCCGCATCGGTTCGGAGTTGGAGCACTTGGTACGATCGCTCTTACAAAAAGGCCAAATCAGCTACAATCTCAACAGCCGCGCTGTCAACTACAGCATGGGCTTGCCTCAAGTTGATTCCAAAGTTCACCTGTAAGGGCGATCGGGCGATCGGCATTTATGTCAACTTAAGATTGAAACCCATAATAAAGGTCGCTTGTAGCTGAGTTTCGATCCCTCCTACTCCTCTTAATCAGGGGAGTACGGGGGAAAAGAAAGTTCTGTTTCGTCTCTCGCTTTGAGGATTGAAGAGGATGTAGACTTGGATACCGAGGAAAGGTGGAGATGGGGAGAATTGAAAAAAGCTGCTTTTATTCTTCTTCCTGCTTGTTTCTGACTCCTGACTCCTGACTCCCGGCTTCTTCCTTCTTCCCACTGCCCTCGGATTTCTCCCGCGCCTTCCCAGCATCAACCGGAGAATGTGGAACGCGATCGCGTTCCAAAAACTGTTTAACTGCCAGTTGGCGGTTGGTCATAAACTGACCCCAAGCGCCGGGAAACAGCCCATCCAAGGTTTCCACCAGCGCCCAAACCTCAAGATTCATCACTTTGTAATAAAAACTGTGAGAATGTTGAATGCTAGTGAGTATTTCGTCTATTTCAACGGCAGGCAGTAGCTTCGGATCGGGCACATTCTTGGAAAAGGCGCTGGGTTCATGTGGGGGCATGGTTAAATACTCAACAGCTTGCAGAGGCCGGTCAGTCGATTTGAGATTTGAGATTTGAGATTGACTCCACAGATGGATCTGCGGGCTTGAACTAATATCTAATTTTTTTTGCTCACCACCACTCCTGTCGGGAGCTTGCATCCGTCAGTAGATGTGAGATGTGAGATTGTAGATTTTATACTTTAGATGGACTCCACAGATGAATCTGGGGGCTTTTATCCGTCTTTGGGCCAGGTTAAATTTAACTTTACTTGCGAAACTCGGGTACGAGGCAATTAACACCCTTGGCGAGAAAACCGAGAATTGATATTTATTTATACCTGTCGGGTCAGGTGATTTCTACCTAGCTGCATCATACCATTATAGTTAGTCTAAAATCTTAATTCCCTTGAGTGCTGCGATTTTTTCGGAAATTGTCACTATCAGGAATATGCTGAAAACAGCGTGCTTTCAAGCCGAGGACTTGGGCGTCGCGCGATCGTCTCACCCTGAAAGCTCATAGCAAGATTCATCCGGTCGTCAACAAAATGGTAAACTATTCGTGTCAGTACAAGACATTAAAACCTACCCCTAGACTCGGGGAAAGTCACGCCTAAAATATTGTCAGGAGTTGGACTAAACAGCAAAAAAATTTACTAAAGTTAGTCATACTTAACTTGACTGGTTAACCTTTGTGGGTGGTAGAATTAGAGCGATGCCAAAAACCAAGGCTTAATTATCTGGGAGAGTAAACCGAGCGTGCAAGTCAAAACTGACCAGCCTGTCACAAGGTCGAACGGGAGTCCGCGTTTTGTTAAATAGGTTGAAAATATTGGATGACTCACGGCTAAAATCTTCAACTAAAATTAATTCGATTAGGGTGGGCTACACCCGAATTAACGCCTGTGGACAAGAAGGAGCCGACTCCCTTGGGTGAAGCAGGAAGCAGACCCTTCAGGAGCAATCCCGATTGAATGGTGAGACTTAAATAAGTTTAGCCAAGTTTTGTGTAGCAGATATCACTACGCACACAAAAGTGGAAACGTGGTGATTCCGGGAACCTGAAAAATCAGGATATTAGGACTGCGAAGTCTTAAGAATCTGCGTCTGTTGAGAAAGCGGGAGTGTCAAATAATCGCCACGTATCAACCCGTCGAGGTTCATCGCTAAAATAGTTCAGATCAGCACGCTTGCCCAAAGGCGTCAGGAACCCTTATGCAAAACTCTGTGGCAAAACACTACTTATGGGCTTTAGGTGAAGGGATCAAAGGGTGTAAGCCAGGCGATCTGATCGCTGGTCGCTACTTGGTCAAGCGCGATCGACTTCTTGTCGATACTCAACCCGAACACTTGCCGGAACTGCCCGATGAGATTCCGAGTGTTGTCACTCCTTATCTGAGACTGTTTGCCTATCAGTTGCACGTACCTCAAGTATACGGCCTGGTATCGTCCAAGATGAGCAAGCTATCGGGAGATATTTGGCTACTGGAAAACGGGCCGATTTTGAAGGTGACGGAATCTTTAATGCCGGAATTGGCAGACTCCTGGAAAGGATCGGCAGCGATGCGGCAGCTCAATTGGCTGTGGCAAATTGCCCAGTTGTGGCAGCCGTGTATCTCTCAGGGCGTGGCTTCCACGCTGCTGACTCCGGAACTGCTGCGGGTGGAAGGGCAATTGGTGCGGTTTCTGGAATTGCAGCCCGATCGCAAACCGCCTCATTTGTCGCAGTTGGGCAAATTGTGGCAGCAGTGGCTCGAAGATGCTCACCCGGCTATTGCTAATTTTTTGAGGCAACTTTGCCAGCAAATGGTTGCCGGTCAAGTGCGCCACGGCGAACAATTGATGGGCCAGTTGGATAAAGCTTTGGCAAAGTGCGGCCGATATTACGATCGTCACGTTGAAATTGCCACGGGCACGGATGTAGGCAGATCCAGGGCTCACAACGAAGATGCTTGCTATCCGCCCAGCGGTACGCTGTTCGCAGGAAGCCCGGGTGCGGAAGCTTGCGCGATCGTCTGCGACGGTATCGGCGGACAAGACGGCGGCGAGGTCGCTTCGGCAGAAGCAATTGGTGTGCTGCGCGACAAGTTGCAGCAAATGCCGCTACATCAGGCTAATTGGGACCCGTTGAGCCTGACTTCCAAGCTAGAACGGGCGGCTTGTGCTGCTAACGACAAGATAGCCAGTCGCAACGACAGCGAACACCGCCAAGGCCGCCAGCGGATGGGAACTACCCTAGTTATGGGTTTAGCCCACATTCACGAGATCTATGTCGCCCACGTCGGAGACAGTCGCGCTTACTGGATTACCCGCACCGGCTGCTATCAAGTTACTCTCGATGATAATGTGGCTTGTCGCGAGGTGCGTTTGGGCTACTCTCTCTACCGGGATGCTTTGGAACAAGTGGCCGCCGGAGCTCTGATTCAAGCTTTGGGGATTACTTCGTCCAACACTTTGCACCCGACTGTGCAGCGTTTTCCAGTGGATGAAGACTGCGTTTTGCTGCTGTGTTCCGACGGTTTGAGCGATAAAGACCGGGTTGAGGAATGTTGGGAAGCGGAGATTTTGCCAATTCTCGACGGTAGTATTAATTTGGCTAAGGCGCGCGATCGACTGATTGAGATTGCTAATACTAGAAACGGTCACGATAACGTCACTGTTGCTTTAATTCACTGTCAAGCACATTTGAGGGAAGACGGCAATACTTTGACAGAACTGTCTGTCGCACCTTTAGATACGCCGATCGAACTAATTTCCGACAGCGAGGATATGCCAACGGATTTGAATGGACCCACAAGCCTTGGCGATGGGAATTCTGAAGGAAAAACGCAGTTGTTACAGCCGGACAAAAGCAAAAGCCCATTTTCGCTGCTGCTGAAAATTTTATTTTTATTAGGTTTGGGGGGTGTATTTGCTTATTTTTTCATCCCTCCGGTGGGTCGCGCGATCGATACTGCCGGGGAGTCGATTTTTGGCAAAGGCGGTTTAATTAATCCTGGAAGCAAGCCAGAAAAAACTGTTGAATCTGTACCTTCTCCGGTCAAATCTTTAGAAATCGGCTCGTTTATAGAGATTAAAAGTTCTGGGGCTGGGGCAGTGGAAAAAGAGAGCGATCGCTTGGATTTGCGAGTTGCAATCGGTGAGTTGACTGTCAAAGGAACAGTCCCAGTCGGCAGCGTTTTGCAGGTGACAAACAAACAGCTTACACCTCAAGGCAATTGGCTGGAATTGAAAGTTTGTTCGATTCCTGAAATAGTGCGCTCGAACTCTCCCAAACCCGAGTCAAATAAAGATTTTTCTACAGTTTCAAAACAGGCACAGAATCCATCTTCCGGTGTGACAACTCCCTCGCCTTCCCCGACAGTTAAGCCAACAGTTGAAGTAGAAAGCGCCAAGCTGCCTCCCGGTGTGACAACTCCCTCGCCTTCCCCCACAGTTAAGCCAACAGTTGAAGTAGAAAGCGCCAAGCTGCAACCGGGGGAAATCGGATGGATTCAAGAACAAGCTGGCTTTTCTAAAGTAGTCTCTAACCTAGCCTTAAACCCAACTCAAAAGGGAAAATGCGTTGATCCTGGCTCAAGTCCCAATGCTAATTAAACTGTTAATGCTTGAGTATGTTGAGCGAAATGGATAGAGTTTAGTATAGAGGAAAATGCAGATTCCTAAACAAAACTAATATTAACGGGTACAATTGCAGCTCAAGGATATGAAAAATTTTTAGATTTTAGATTGGGGAGTTAACAATTACCAATCTAAAATCTAAAAATTTTGAAAAATTTCTAACCTAATTTCTTAGATACCTCTGCCAGTTTAGTCACCATTTGGGATACGGCTTTGTCAACTGCCGCGCTCAAAAGTGAGTCTTCATTGCTGCTGCCAGAATTGCCACCAATACCCCTAACGGAAATATTAGAATCGCTTTGATCCGCTTCTCCAACTGCTTTGGCGGTGGCAAGAATATCTCCTGAAGCTGTACCGATTAACCGCACATCTATTTGAACGGTAGCTTTGGTTTTTTGTGAACCGGCACCGATTCCCATGAAACTGCCGCCGCCGGATTGTTTGTCGATATTAAACTTGGTAATGGTGCCGATGAGCACGGCGTCAACTCCTAATTGTTTGCCAATTTCGGCTGCTGTGCCGGCATCCATCGCGCCGCTGCGATTTTGCTGTTTGAGCACTTGTTCGAGTTTGCTACGATCGACTACTGTATAAGTGCCGTTGTTGACGAGTTCGTTGATTAACAGTTCGCTGATGCCTTTGGCGGCGCCGACTCCCCTGTAGGAAGTGTAATAGCTGTTGGTGGGGCCGTAGTCGAAGTCCATGACTACGAGGCGCTTTTTGGCAGTTGCTTGGGCGAGTTGGGTTCTGGGTTCGGTGGTGGCTGGTGTGGCGATCGCATTGACTGAAACGCCCGCTAGCATTAGGGTAGCGAGGGAAATGCTGGTTAAGCGAGATATGGTAGTTGTTTTCATAAAGCTTACCTCACAGTTGTTTTGTGCCGACTCTAGGATACTTTACGGAACAGCCCGATGTCAGGGTTGGGGATGAGGAGGTTGGAATTGGCGGGTTTTAGTGTTTTTTGACTTTCAACAAACTTAATTTTTGTTAATTAACCGCAGAGCACGCAGAGGACACAGAGAAAGAAAGGAAGAGTTTAATCAAGGTTTCAATCCTTTATAGGGATTTAGGGGTTTTCCTGCCAAAAAATCTCATATCTCTTTACTCTAACGGTGGCAACCACCGCACAGCCATCCAATATTCCTCTTACCCCCCAGATTCCATAAAACCCATCAACCAATTAGCCATCGTCGCCCTGCGAGTCTGTCGGGGCCCGAATTCCCCAATTTTATAGCCTTTAAAGCCCAATTTTTCCTTCAGCAACTGCTTGTTTTCTGGAGGAGTCGATCGAGTCAATTTCACCGTCGCCGGCCTAGAATCGATAAAATCCGGCGGTTCCGGGTAATCTTGACGCCACTCGGGTGCAACTCCTGCACTGTTCCACTTGCCAGTCTCGGCATCCCAGCGGTAGCCCAGATACTGCCAAACTAGCTGATTGACAGCAGCATCGTCGATTTCTTCGTTGAGAATAGCCCAAATAGTTTCGTTATTCAGCGGTGGTAATTCAGACATGAGCGCGATCGAATCGGAAATAAAAAAAGTTTAACTCACATTAAATAATATTATCAGGGACGGGCCGGACAGCCCGTTCCACAAAAAATCATAGGAATTTGTTTGTGGGGTGGACACGCAAGCCCGCCCAAAATGCCACCCCCAAAAAAATTAATTATTCAAAATTCCGTCTTTCTCGGCCATAGACAGCATTAAGTCAATCACGCGACTAGAATAACCCCACTCGTTGTCGTACCAAGAAACAACTTTGAAAAACTTAGAATTCAGTTCAATTCCCGCACCTGCATCGAAAATGCTCGATCGCGCGTCGCCCTGAAAATCTGTCGAAACCACCGCATCCTCAGTATATCCCAGAATGCCTTTGAGTTCGCCCTCCGAAGCTTTTTTCATTGCTTCACAAATTTCTTTATAGCTAGTTTCCTTCGCCGTTTTGAAAGTAAGGTCAACTACAGAAACGTCGGGAGTTGGCACCCGCAAGGCCATTCCAGTCAATTTTCCTTTCAATTCTGGCAACACCAAAGTAACAGCTTTTGCTGCACCGGTGGAAGATGGAATAATATTTTGAGCCGCACCGCGTCCTCCCCGCCAATCTTTTTGGCTGGGCCCGTCTACAGTTGGTTGAGTAGCAGTCATCGCGTGAACTGTAGTCATTAAGCCTTCTTCCAAACCGAAGTTATCGTTAATTACTTTGGCAATTGGTGCTAAACAATTCGTCGTACAGCTAGCATTAGAAACAACCGTATCTTTTGCTGAGTCAAATTTGTGGTGGTTGACGCCTACTAGAAAAGTTGGAACTTTTTCCGGGTCTTTTGTGGGTGCTGAAAGTATTACTCGTTTTGCTCCCGCCGTCAAGTGTTTTGATGCGCCTTCAAAATCTGTAAACAATCCGGTAGATTCTACAACATAGTCTGCACTCGTTTTATCCCAAGGCAATTCTGCCGGATTTCTAATCGCTGTGCAGGGTATAAAATTTCCGTCAATGACAATGCCGTCTGGTTTGCTTTCCACTTCGCCGTCGTAAATGCCGTGGGTAGAGTCGTATTTGAAAAGATAAGCCAGGTTGTCGGGCGAAACTAAGTCGTTAATGCCGACAAATTCGATGTTGGGGTTTTTGATGCCGGCACGCATCACTAGCCGTCCGATGCGACCAAATCCGTTGATGCCGACTTTTAATGCAGCCATGTTTAAACTCCTATTGAAAATATCCTTAGTCGATCGGGCATTAGCGAAGCCTTCGAGGAGGATCGCCTGTTGTGGCTTAGAATTTACCACGCTAACGGATTTTTGCAACTGATTCTTTTCTATCTCTTAAGAATTCTGAATTCTGCCCTGGCTGGGAAGGGCAATTAATCCTGAAATGACCGCTGACTAATGGCTAATGGCTGATTTTTGTCAACTTGTAAAAGTGCTATAATAGACAGAAATTATTTTCAAAATTGCCTTTTTTAAATCAGGCTAAAGTAATAATAAAAAAGTTACCCAAAAGGCGAAACGGATTGGCATTCTCAGCAGTGGCGATGGAACCAAAGCCTAAGATGAAAGTTGCCTATTCGCTCAAGGACACGGCATTGCCGTGTCCCTAAACATATGGCGTAGAATCTATGTGTAGCTCAATTTTTCCGAATTGGTATAATCACTAATAACTAATGACTACCCGACGCATCTAGTAATTAGCAATTCCACCGCATCTGAAATAAAACACGACCCACCAAATTTATTGAGCACGGGTCTAATGTTTTCTGCAACTGCTGAAACTTGAGCTGGTGAACAAAAAGCAAGCACATAAATGTTATCCAGCGCCGTCATTGATGAATCACGGGAAACGTGATCCCTAGTGCTTTTTCCAGCGACATCACGGATCACCGAATAACCCGGTACGCCAGCTTTGTCTAAACCGTCTAAAATCTTGCCGAGTTCGACTGAGTGGGCTATGATTTCTACTCTTTTGACTGACTCCATCATCTCACCTCCAAAACATATTTATTCCGTATAGATACAGGGGAATGCCTACAATGATATTAAATGGAAATGTCACTGCTAAGGCAGTTGAAATGTAAAGACTTGGATTCGCTTCGGGAACAGTTAGGCGCATGGCTGCTGGTACTGCTATATAAGAAGCACTCGCGCAAAGTACGGAAAACAGCAAAGTGTCTCCCTGCGGCATTCCGATTAATTTGGCTATTACCAAAGCAATTACTGCGTTGAGTATCGGAATTAGGATTGCAAAGCCGATCAGAAAAACTCCTGCTTCTTGCAAATCTTTAATTCTGCTTGCTGCAACCAGCCCCATGTCTAGTAAGAAAAAAGTCAGAACTCCGTAAAACAAGTCTTGAGTAAACGGACTCATAACTTCCCAACCATGTTCTCCTGTCAGTACGCCCATAATTAGGCTGCCAATCAGCAGAAAAACTGAACTGTTTAGGAATGCTTCTTGCAACACTTCTGGCCAAACTATTTCGCGTTTTCCTTCTTCCCCGCCAAATACACTGACTAGAATGAGACCTACTATAATTGCCGGGGATTCCATTAATGCTAGCGCGGCTACCATATAACCGTCAAAGTCGATCCCCTGTGCTGTGAGGAAGGAGGTGGCGGTAATAAATGTGACCGCGCTGATGGAACCGTAGGTGGCTGCGATCGCCGCGGCATTGTAAGAGTCTAGTTTGATTCTCAGTATGAAAAAAGTATAAATGGGTACTAGCATTGACATCAGCATCGCTGCCAAAATTGTCAGGGCTATTTGCTGGTCAATTCCGCTTTTGGACAGTTCTACGCCACCTTTAAATCCGATGGCAAACAGCAGGTACAGCGAAAAGAGTTTAGGGATGGGCGCTGGAATTTCTAAATCGGATTTGAGAAAAATTGCCAGCATTCCCATGAAAAAAGCTAATATTGGGGGATTTAAGATATTTGACGATACTAAACTCAAATCCACGATCGGTAACTCCCATTTCTTGCGTTTTTAATATTACTTCCCCAGTAATTGTTGCACGAGAATGGATCAATAGACCAATCGAACTTTTTGACTCCGAAGCTCAATCGGGCTAAATACCGCAAAATACGGCAAAGGCGCACAGTGCACACCTTACTCGTTGTAAGGTGTGCACGCGGGCACCTGCAGGTTAAGTATTTTGGTTTAACTAAGCAACTGCCAAATAAGACTCTAGGGCTTCGGAACCACCGATCAACTTGCCGTCGATAAATACTTGCGGCACCGTTGTAGCCCCAGTCATAGCCCGGAGCGATCGGGTTGTGATCTCCCGGCCCAAGACGATTTCTTCATAATCCAAGCCCTTTTGACTAAGCATTGCCTTAGCCTTAGCACAGAAGGGACAGCCCATTTTTGTAAACAGCGACACTAGCTTCGGCTTGGTTGCTGCGGAGTTGATGTAGTTGAGCATTGTCTCGGCATCGGACACTTTGAAAGGGTCGCCCGGTTCATCAGGCTCAATAAACATTTTTTCAACCACACCATCTTTTACCAGCATCGAATAACGCCAAGACCGCTTGCCAAAGCCTAAATCTGTTTTGTCTACCAGCATTCCCATGCCTTGAGTAAACTCGCCGTTACCGTCGGGAATTAACGTCACATTGTCTGATTCTTGGTCTTTTGCCCACTCGTTCATCACAAAAGTGTCGTTGACGGAAATGCAAACGATTTCATCTACGCCGTTTTCTTTAAAAACTTTGGCCAATTCGTTGTAACCGGGGAGGTGCGTTGACGAACAAGTGGGAGTAAAAGCTCCCGGCAGCGAGAAAACTACTACGGTTTTACCTGCAAATATATCATCGGTGGTGACATCGACCCACTCGTTGTCTTTGCGAGTGCGAAAGGTGACTTTGGGTACTCTTTGACCTTCTTGGTTCGTCAGCATGATTTTAAATTTTTGGGTACTTGGGTTCAATTCCTTTGCTTCTTTTAGCGTACTCATAACGAGTATGACTTGTCAAGGGTAGGCGGGTCTTTTTTAGTCAGTTGTCAGTTGACGGTTGTCAGTTGACGGTTGACTGTGGTGAGCTTTCCAGTCAACAGTCAACAGTCAACAGTCAACAGCTAACAATGCCCAATGCCCAATTACCAATCAAACTTCCTCCCCAAATACTCCTCTAACTGCTGATTGTAAGGTCGAAAATAATCCCTCAACCAATTGCGAATCGATTGATTAACCGGCTGGTAAGAACCGGGATTAGCATTTTGGTAGTCAGACAATTGATATTCCGGCAAATCTAAAAATTCTAAAACCTGCTGGACTATAGCCGCCGCACCTGCATAAAAATCTTCACTTTTCAAAATTAACAACTGTTCTCTAGGAAAGAAAGCCAGCCAGTTTTTAATAAATTCTATGTACCTACCGCGAGCTAAATAATTCCCCGGTTCCTCGCCGATGATGTATTCGGGATTTTGATTCAACCGTTCAACTTCATCGCTAATTACTTGATCGAGCGATCGCGCTTCCCAATTTAAGCCAGTCAAGCGGTAAAATTGAGAAATCGCCCGATCGACCGGATTTCGCAAAAGTACAATCAGTTTCGCCTCTGGAAACAGCCTGTAGAGCCGTTCCGGTGCTTCCCAACAGTCAAAATAGCTCGGACTTGCTTCGCCAGTTACAAATTGCTCTCCCTGCGGCATTGGCGGAAAATGAGCCAAATACCAATCAATACCTCTGTCAAAGTGCCACGAAAAAAAATCCATCTCCTTTTTAATCGGAGTCAAAATTTGCGGGTGTTTGGATAAATAAGTATACAGAGAAGTCGTCCCGCACCGCTGAGAACCAATAATTATAAAGTTAGGAACTTTGACTGATTTTAAATTCCAATTTTGTATAACAGGCAAGATGCCTGTATCTGCTTGTGGAACAGGTATCTTGCCTGTTCTCTTACTAATAAGAGATGCAAAACTTTGTTTGTAACTGACAGTTCGATAAAAATCAATCGCCTCTGGAATTTTACCTTGCCTTGTTAAAGCTTCCCCCAAATTCAGATAAGGCCAAAAAGCCTCCGGTTGAGCTGCAATAACTTCGCGGCACAAGTTCTCAACTTCATCTAGCTTGTTTTGCCTAACAAAAACTTCCCACAAATTGTAATAAAACCACCAAGGAAGATCGGGATTTATTTCTATAGCTTGGAAAAATGCCGCCGCCGCTTCCTCCCAATATTTTTGGTGGCTCAGAACAGCACCTAAATTGTAATAAGACCAGCAATCATCGGGTTTTTGGGCGACAGTTGCGCGAGATGAGGCTAATGCGCGATCCTCTTCGATGGCTGCGCTAACGCACTTTTCTTGCTGCTGCAACAACTCCTCTAATTCCGCCGATTTGCCTGCATGAATCGGAATACTTGTCAATAGCAACTTGTAAATAATTATTGCGCTTTTTGGGCGATCGTACTTGGCTAAATTCTTTCCTAACTGCAAATAAAACTCCCTATTTTCCGGTGTAATTTGCAATTGAGATTGTTCTAACACTAAATTTAAATTCGACTCTGTTTGTCCGAGAGCGTATCCGAACTTCTCGTAAATTCCCGGCAAATCTCCGTCAATTTCAATAGCTTTTAAATACGTAGCGATAGCTTCATTCCACTGTTTTAGCTTAGTTAAAGCATCGCCTAAATTGCAAAAAGACCAAGCAAAATCCGAGTTGAGTGCAATCTCGCAGCGGTAAGCAACAGCAGCCTCTTCCCATTGCTGAAGTTTAAGCAAAGCATCGCCCAGGTTGTGATAAGACCAAGAAAAATCTGGATTTAACTCAACAGCTTTTTTGTAAGCAGCGACAGCTTCCTCCCATTTTTCAAGTTTCTGCAAAACATCGCCCAAACTGTGATAAGACCAAGAAAAATTAGGATTTAATTCAATAGCTTGTTTGTAAGCAGCAACAGCCTCATCAAACTGACCGCTTTCTTGCAGGGAATTACCCAAATCGTGGTAGTCATTGTCCATGCAAAACTCCTGCAACAGTCATTAATTTTTCCAGCGAGTTCAAATTCAACTGCATATCTTTATGTAAGGGTTTGATCGGAGTTTCATCATTAACCAAATCGCCAATTAAATAGTAATGTTCCAAACCGCATAAATTGCTAATCATCCAATAACAATACGGTACGTAAAGGGGAGAAAAAATCTCAATTACCTTAGTTCCTGGACTGCAAAAAACTAGATTAGTCAATCCCCCTCCGTGAGGTGCGACAACTACTTTAGCAGCAGCCAAACACGATGCTTGTTCCGCTACAGACATTGTTTCCAATTTTACACTGCGAAACCCAAATTTTTCTAAGTATTTAATTACTTCTTCATCGTTGACGATTCGCCTATAGGATGCTTGTTGTCGACTGATATAAATTCGCTCTGAATAGTCTGTATTTCTTGGCTGTTGTTCCTTTAAAAATGTCTGTTTTAGGTATTCACACTTCCATTTAGAAACAGCTCCCGAACCGTTATAAGATATTGACGGAACTATTAATTGATCGGCGGTAATGTGTAAATGGCAGCGACTTTCTAAAATTTTATCTTCAGCAATTCCTAAAATCTCTAAAGTTTCTGCTTGATAGGAAGAATCCGAGGCATTGACAACAAACTTATCTATAGTTTCTATCAATCCGCTACGCTGCAAAAGATCAAATCGCGTAATCACATCAAACATCCAATGAAAATAAGCAGCTCCACCCCAGCGAGCCGATAAAAAAGCCACATTTCCATCGACGTGTTCAGCGGGAGGCAATTTGTCGGAAGTGATTACCAATTCCGCACAACCCATTGAAATGTCAGCAACAAGTTTATTTTCTGAAGTAATGACGGCGCTAGTCACAACATCTGCCCAAGCTCGTCCGTTTGGCAATACGGCAACAAAAGCTTTTCTGGAATGACTTTGATGTTCCCAGAATCTACGGCTGCTATCGATTGTTTTGGAATCAGATAAATTGATTTGACTCGCAGGATGGATGTCAATGCAGGTGAGGTTAGGATTGGATTCTGCTGGAACGGTCAAATCTTCTGTAAACCCACAGTATTTTTCGAGAATACTTAAGGGTAAATTTTGATTACTGCATTTTTCCCGATCGCTCTCATCGACTTCTCCTTGTTGTTCCAGAGCATAACCTATATTATCGTAAGCTTCAAACAAATCCGGTTTAATTTGCAGGGCTTGAACTAAATTAGTGATTCCAGGTTCCCACTGCTGTTTTGCAAGGAAACTCAAACCCAATCCTTCGTAACACCAGCAGGATTTGGGTTCGAGATTGATGCCTTTTTTGTAAATGGCGATCGCCCTTTCTAATTCCCCTTGATTCCGCAGTGCATCGCCCAACTTTTTGTACAGCCAACTATGCTCAGGTTCTAGCTCAATAGCACGATCAAAAGCCTCGGCTGCTTCCGACCAATTTTCTTGTAATTCCAGAACTTCCCCCAAACTATTGTACAGCCAACAATCATTGGGGTTTAATTCAATAGCTTTTCGGTAAGCCGCCGCCGCTTCTTCCCAATTTTCCAGTGCAACCAAAGCCCTACCTAATCTCTCGTAGGACCAACAGAAATCGGGATTGAGTTCAACTAACTTGCGGTAAGCAACAGCAGCTTCCTCGCACTCAGAAAGCTCCATCAGCACATCGCCTAAATTGTTGTAAGTCCAACAAAAATCTGGATTTAACTCAATAGCATTGCGGTAAGCAGAAGCAGCTTCCTCGTGTTGCTCAATCGCCTGCAAAGTTTCTCCCAAAAAGTGGTAAGCCCAACTAAAATTAGGGTTGAGTGCGATCGCCTGTTGGTAAGCGGCCCGAGCTTCGTCAAATAGTTCTTTCTTTTGCAAACTTTTACCCAACTTGTGATAAGTTAAGTAGTTGCCCGACTTAATTTTAATAGCTGTTTGATAGCGGGCTATCGCCTCATCCAAATAACCGGAATTTGTCGCAATATCCCCCAACTTTTCCCAACCCAGAGACAACAGAGTTTGCTCTTCGCCCAAACTTTGATTGCCGATTTTTTTGACGATGAGTTGATAGCCTTTGTGTACAACTTCTAACTGACTTCCAAACATCTCCAAAAAAACATCTATGCCAATTTTAGTATCTTGCTCCGGGCTGTCGGGAAACGCAAACTCGTAATCATCAAAAATCATCAATCCCCCAACTTTCACCAACCTCCAAGATAAAATCGCATCTTGCAGAGCACTGGTAGGTTTGTGACAGCCGTCAATGTAAGCAACATCGTAATATTCCGAAGCCAAATTAATTAACAAATCTTGAGAGTAACCTTCTAACTCAATTACCCGCTCTGCTGCTCCCGTTTTAACAATATTGCCCTTAAAATGTTGTTGAAAATATAAATCAATACAAGTAATCTTTGCCGTCGGATGAGTTAAAATATTATCCAGCAGCCAGCAAGCAGACATTCCCTGAAAACTGCCGATTTCCACAACTTGAAAATCCGCAATTCCGGTAAATTGCTGCAAATGCCGTTGCCAAATAGGAATATTGTGGGTAAACCAATCTTGGGTAAATTGATAATCTTTCGCCGCACACTCAGGCCAACCCCTCAATTCGGCGGCTTTTTGGTGGCAAATAATTGCTTCTTCTAATTCCCCTAATTGCGGTAAAATATTTCCTAAATCGTTGTAAGGCTTAGAATTAGCCGGATCGATTTCTATTTGGCGGCGGTAAGTGGCAATTTGTGCGTACAACTCCTGTTGTTTCGCCCGCACATTATCCAGTTGGGCGACAACTTCCGCAGCATTGGGTTCAATTTGCAGTGCCATGCTATAAAATACGATCGCGCCTTCCAACTGCTTCTGTTTTGCTAAACTATTGCCTAAATTTATATAAAATTCCGCTCCATCTAACTCAATTCCCAGCAATTTGTGGTAATTTTTCCCGCTTGCAAGTACCTCAATAGATTGACAATAAGTTGCGATTGTGCTGTCTAAACCAGATTCGCTCCGCTTCCGCAAAACATATCCCAACCGCTGATTAATTCCCGTCAAATTCGCCTCCATCTGAACCGCGTGCAGGAAAGCAGCCACAGCTTCATCCCAGGATTGTTCGCAGGTGAAGGCTATTCCCAAATTCACATAAAACCAAGGAATATTTGGATTTATTTCAATAGCTTTGCGGTAGCAACTAATAGCTTCTGGCCACAGTTGTTTTTGAGCCAAAGCGTCCCCTAAGCAATTGTATGCCCAGTAGGAATTATCATTAATTTCCAGAGTCTGACGGTAACATTTAATTGCTGCATCAAAGTCCTGTTTTTGCGCGAAAACATTACCTAAACCCACGTAAGCACGAGCGTATTTTGGGTGGAGTTCGAGGCTTTTGTTGTAACAGGCGATCGCCCGATCGAATTCTCCTCGCTCCGCCCAAGTTTTACCCAAACTGTGGTAAGATTCAAACGAATTTGGATTGATGGCAATGGCTTGTCGGTAATTGGCGATCGCCTCATCCCACCGCTTCTGGCCAACCAGCATTTCTCCTAGATTGTGATAAGCGATTGCCAGCTTCGGGTTTAACTTAATTGCCCGCGAATAACACTCAATAGCACGATCGAACTTTCCCAATTCAACCAAACTATTTCCCAGAGTGACGTTTTCCTCAGCAGTTGCCCAATTCGGCTCGATATTAAAAGCTTGATACCAACAGTCTGCCGCATCTTCTCGCTTCTCTAACTGCGTCCAAATTCTCGCCAACTGCCGATAAACAGCAGCAAAATTCGGCGCTAGCGAAATTGCTTTTTCACAATTTACGATCGCCTTTTCCCACTGTTTCCCCTGAGAATACAAAATGCCGAGATTAGCATAAACTTCCGGCAAATTTGGATTGCGATCGATTGCCGATTCATACCACTGCTTAGCTTGCTCGATTTCCCCTCGCACCTGCATCACCTTTCCCAGCGTCTGGCAAGCTGTCGCCAAATTCGGTTCAATTTTCAACGCTGACTCGCAAGCAGCAACTGCCTCATTCAACTTTCCTTCGGCTAAATAAACTTCTGCTTGCCGACTCAAATCAACCGCTGCCTTTTCCATCTTCTCAATCGAGGGCATAATTAAACTTGCTCCAGACACCAACTAACCCAAACCCACCACTTCAACCATCTTTTTCAGCGAACTCAAGTTCACCAAAATATCCTCGGTCAGGGAATTCTGATACATCAACTGTCTAATAGGATAGCATTCAAAAGCCTCGCCCGTTAAAAAGTAATGTTCCAACTGCAAATATTGACTGATTCCCCAGTAATAATGGCTGATATAGTGAGGCGACACCAACTCAACTACTTTAGTTCCCTGGCAACTAAAAATCGTATTTGTCAAGCCGCTGCCGTGGGCAGCCACTATCACCTCAGCGTGGTAAAAATGAGCAATTTGCTCTGCCAAAGACATCGACTCTGGCAAAATAGAAACAAAGCCAAATTTCTCCAACACCTCAACCACATCTTCCTCGTTCAAAACTCGTCGATATCTTGCTTTGCTACGGCTGATATAAATCCGTTTTGGATAGCTAGAACTAGGTATAATTCCCTTGAGAAACTCGCGCCTCAAAAAATCCATCGCCCACCCAGAAGGCCAGCCCAAGTATCCTGCAAAAGAAGGTACAATCAACTCTGTTGCTTGTATGTGAGGCAAGCGATCGCTCTCCAGGACTTTTTCTTCGGGAATCCCCAAAATTCTCAGACTTTCCCGCTGAAATTGGTGCTGACAACTATTCACCAAAAACCAATCAATTTCCGCAAAATCCCTACCACTGTGCCGCAGCAATTCTATCCTCGGCAAAACGTCAACCATCCAGTGAAAATAGACATTTCCAGACAAACCCGAAAGTACCGCCACGCTGCCGTCAATTTGCTTTAAACCTGGAAATGATTCTAACTGAAAAACAATGTGTTTTCTAACATCATGCTTTTCGCATCCAGGTAAAAACCCCGGATAATCTCTCGACACATCAGCCAACAAATAATTGTCAGGAGTAATTACAGCGATCGCCTTGCAAATCAACCAATAATTTTCCTGCGGCACAATCCAAACTCGCCCGTTGGGAATTGCAGCCACAAAAGTTTTGGGCGACGGCACAGGTATCGGTTGCGAGTTGGACAAACGGCACACTCCCCAACCCAAATGCACCGGATCGAACCACTTAGAAAGTCGCTGCAAACACAGCCCGCAAGTTAACCCGGCACAATCGGAATTTGCCAACTTGGAATTGGATCGCGCAAATTGGGAATTGGGAATATTTTCGACCCTTGCTTCTGGTGCAGATTTCCAAAATATTTCCACATAATTGTCAGCATCCAACTTAGCATTAACCAGCCAATCCCAACTCGATAAATAAATACCGTGAGGAGGTTTTATAGAAGTGCGATCTGGCGAAATAAAACTGTCTTTTTTCCACTGTTTCCGATCACCATACCCGTGCAATTGCAGATCTAAAACCTGTTGATAATAATCAATCGCCCGTTCCCAGCGCCCCTGTTTTTCCAGCAGTTTTGCTAACTCAAAATAAACCTGCGGTAAAGCAGGTTGAATCGTCAAAGCCATGTGGTAAACTGCAATTGCTGCACTGAACCGCTGTTGCTGAGCTAAGGAATTTCCCACGCGCCAGTAAAGCTCTGCATTTTGTGGCTGAATTTGCAAAGCTTTTTGATAATAAGCGGCGGCAGATTCGTATCCGCTGTACTCTGTTAGAGCATTTCCCAAATGCAAGTAAATTTCGGCTAAATTATCGCAAATTTCAGCAATTGGTAATTCGGCATTGGGCGTTGGGCGTAGGGCATTGGGAATAGTTTCTTTTTCTTCCTTCTTCCCTGTTCCTTCTTTCTTCTTCCTTCCAGTTAGTGCTGTGAGAAATCGATCGCACGCAGCGATCGCCTTTGACAATTCATCATCTTCTACCGCCCCAACTCTGCGCCTGTCTCCCAAGCTGCAGTAAGCCTCAACAAAATCAGGCTTCAGAGCTATTGCCCGCTCAAAATAAGGCATGGCTTCAGCAATTTTTCCCAAAACCATCAAAGAAAATCCGGCGTCTGTATAGCCCGAAATATAGTCGGAATTGATCTCGATCGCGCGCTCGAAACAAGCAAGCGCCGCCGAATGTTCCCCCTGTAACTGCCACGCTTTCCCCAAATTGTAGTGAGCCAAAACCATGTCCGGCTCCAACTCAATAGCTGTGAGGTAAGATGCGATCGCCCTTTCCGGACTTTTGTCCAGCAAGGCTTGACCCAAATTATTGTGCAGCGTTGCCCAATCCGGCTTAATCTCCATGGCCCGCTCGTAAAGCTCGATCGCCTCAGCAGTGCGATCGTCCTTTAGCAAAATCACACCCAGATTGCTGTAAGCTTTCACGTAATCCGGCGCCACGGCAATCACCTGTCGGTAGGTATCCATTGCCGCTTCGAGCTGACTATTTTCATCTAAAACCACAGCCAGATTGTATAAAGCATCGAGATAACCCGGTTTTTGGGCTATCGCATTTCGGTAACAGTCGATCGCCCCCAACAAATTACCCTGCTTGTGAAAAATATTTCCCAAGTTATAATGAAGTTCCGCCCAATCTGGTTTCAAATCCAGAGCTTGTCGGTAGTGAAAAACCGCCTCATCCAGCCACGCATAGTCGCTGTAAAGTTGACCCAAATAAGCATGAGCCAGAAAAAACTGCGGCGAAATCTCCAAAGCTTGCACAAAAGCGTCTCTTGCCGCCGTCGGATCGCCTTGAGCTTCGAGAATTTCGCCTAAAGTCGTGTAAGCCGAGGGCGAAAACGGTTGAAGTTCGATCGCCTTTTTGCAAAACTCGATCGCCTCAGTTAACTTCCCCCGGTTCAAATAAATTTGGGCTTGCCGGATATATTCTTCAGTGCTCATTGCTAGCCAGCAGTTGCGGTTTCTTTACCGCTTCAGTAAAACCTAGAAATTTTAAGTTAAAAACTTTGTATTTATATTTTTCCCGATCGGGCGATCGATTAATTTCATCAATAACTGTCGATCAATTTTTTTTAACTGCCCCTGCTTCTGTTCCTGTATTGAATATTTCAACCTCACCCCGCTTGTGGCAGAGTGAGGTTGAAATCCTTTAAAACTATCGGCTTTGTGAGAACAGCCCCGAATTTTCTCCGGTGCCGCCCCACAACAGCCTGTTGTTTTAGAACAACTCGAAGTTGTTCGAGGTAATCGTCAGGCCAGGCTGCAACTGAGCAACAGTTAGAACTCCGTTGCTGCTGTTGAAGTACAACGCACCGTTTGATGGGTCGTAGACCAACTTGTTCGTCGCGGTTGCTCCTGCGTTGGCTGCGTTGAAACCAGAAATGACGACAAACTCGCTCGCCTCGAAGCTGCTGCCCAAACCAGCGAACACACCGCCCTGCTTCAAGCGGATCTTATCTTCACCTGGGGTAAAGTCAGTGATCGTGTCTACCCCATACTCGCCACCGCTGGAGAAGAAGTAGAACGTATCGCTGCCAGCACCGCCGGTCAGGACATCGCTGCCTCTGTCGCCAGAGATAAAGTCATTGCCAGCACCACCATCGACAGTATCGTTGTCTTTACCGCCGTACAGGCTGTCGTTGCCGTCGCCGCCGCCGACAATATCGTTGCCTTGGCCGCCAAAGACTGTATCGCTGCCCGATCCGCCGAGTACGGTGTCGTTGCCTCTGTCGCCAGAAATTAAGTCATTGCCATCACCACCGTCTACGAGGTCATCACCTTTGCCGCCAAAGATGTAGTCATCGCCGGTACCGCCAGCGACCACATCGCTGCCGCTGCCTGAAAGGATGGTATCGTTGCCGTCGCCGCCGCCGATACTGTCATTTCCGCCACCCGATACAATCAGCTCGTTGCCACTGCCACCAGCGATGACATCAGCGCCCCCAAAAGTCAAGATGATATCGCTGCCGGAGCTTCCGTTCAGCCTGTTTTGACCTTCGATGCCGATAACGGTTGAGCCACCGCCACCAGTACCACCTGGTAGTGAACTTGCTGGCTGTGTTGGATTAGTTACCTGTGTCATTTACACTCCTCCTAAAAGATCAATCATTTTTCTACAATACACTTTTCCCTCCAAAGGGATTCAATAAATGAAACCGGACATCGGTTGAGACCCTAATTGACCCGGCTGCTATAAGCTGTCATGTAATTTAAATTGTCAGCAGCGAGCCTCGGAGCGCGAGTTGAATCCTGTATTCGTTGAGCAGCAAATCTCGGTTGTTTCCTGCTTTTGACTCTCGACTCCACCACTGCCTCCTCTAACACGAAAATATTCCACTTAAACGTTTGCGAGTTTACCATAATGACCGTCGATATGGCTAGTCATTATTAAAACAATACCCGGAAGATACACAGAGACGATTTTTAATCGGAGTATGCTCTCAAGATTGAGAAGTTGCACCGGGTCCTTGGCACTGTGGATCGCCGGAGAGTTCGATCGCCCCCAATGGGGCTGGAACTGAGCTGCGATTTCTTTTAAGTACACTGTACCTGACCAGACTTTTGATTTTCGCCAATAGTTCCCCAAAAATCAAAATTTTTTAACTGGCTTTGAAAGCAAGCCCGTGCACGCTGGAGGAGGGATTCAATCAAAAGTGCATCCCAACACAGTCCCGGAAAGACTTTTGAGCCTCATCACCTTCATGTTTCCAACCAAATCCCTCACGCTCAACGCAGGATTTTGGCTAAAAAACCCAGTTTTTCAACCCCAATCAGTCATTTCCACCGTGATCCACATCCATCCGGACAATCAGACAATGCAGCGCTAGTCTTTTGGGGAAGTTGGGATGAAAGGTGAGCCGGTAGATTTGTGACGGTACTGTCACTAGATTTGAGATTTTAGATTTACTCCAGAGATGAATCTGGGAACTGGAACTAAGATATAAAATTGTGGGCTGCTGGCGAATCCTGCGCCAGTTATGAGGTTGGCGCAATTTATAGTTATGAATAATTTACCTGTTGATAATGCTGAAGCCATCAATTTTCTGATTGCATCTATCGGAGCCAAGGTAAAATTCTTACCTCCCTACTCCCCGAATTTATGTCCGATAGAGTTGTAGTGGGCCAAAATCAAAGCGATTTTCCGTTCAGAAGCATATCCACCTTCAAATGTTCTTGATGAAGCGATGACTAAAGCTATTAATGCTTTTACTGAGGAAAATGCTTTGCCATCCTTTTATCGCTCTGGTCTCTGTTGAGAACCAACTAAATAGTTTATTTTGGTAGTAGATTCGATGGCTAATACCTGTGAGTTCAAATATTAAGTTTTTAGCCAAGAGTTGTTTACTAATTGTTGTTAAAGTAGAGCTGAGCCTTAACGATTAGCAAATTATCCGAAATTTGCTTCGGCATTAATTCCGAGAAAATCTCTACTATTTATTCCGAGCGGTGTGCTTCTAGTTGCGCTGGTGATGCGTTGGAATTACTCTGGCTGTCGTACTTGTAGATGTGAGCGTCACTCTCGAAAATATAATTGATGGAAGTAGCTGCATAGTAGCTCAGCGCTAGCAGCGATAATAGATTAAGAACTCTATAAATTGGTTTCTCAGATACTTGGTTCATTTTGACTCCTACTTTTTATGCAAATAACTAATTTGGATACCGTGACGGCACTTTTTTTTAGAAGTTCCCAAACATCTCGCACCTCTAAAAATTTAGCTGGTTCCCGTTATACACTCCTGATGCCCGATCGCCCAAAATAAGTTTTAGTTGCGATTTTAGACGACAGTTCTTGTTGCCTATTTCATATTGCAGTCTCTGCCTTGAATTGTGTATCTAACTGCGGTAAGAGTTAGGCTATTTGGACGCAAACGAACTCTACAATTTCCCGTTTAGAGCTGCTGCGATTTGAAGAAAGGGAGGTGGAAAAGCTTAAATGGCAAAGATCCTAGCTGTTTTTCAACGCCTGGCCAGGATTTTCCCACATTCGATTAATGGTACCCAGCCACCGGTAGTATAAAAATTCTTAAGCTGGTCAGCGGCAGGCGAAAATATGTCTGAAGTTATATTTTTGCAAGCAACGGGCAATGTTACATTACATATCAATTTTGAGCTTGGTTGAGGTGGCAGATAATTTTTGGGTAAAAATGTTGTGGTCGCTGTCCGATAATTTGAGTCTGACAATTTTGCTTGAACAATTTTGACTGAGCCGCACCATTAAATCACGATGTGACAAAAAAAGTAGGCCTCAGTCGATTGGAGACTTCGGTGTGATACGTTCAGCGAGCGCTGAGTTTATCTGGCTCAGTTGAACAATTGGACATTGGAGATTTATTCCACAGATGGATCTGAGAGCTTGAACAACAGCCTCAAGTTTTGGGCTGCTGCAGACTCCTGTCGGAAACTTGTATAGGTTTTTGGGCGGGGTCAAAAAGCAGAAGGCAGAATTTGATAGCGGTAAAAAAATACTGTTTTAGAATTCAGAATTTTTCTGGGATTCTACCTTCTAGCTGAATTTATCTTTTTCATCAAAAAAATATAAATTACTCGCAGCCTGGAGCGATGCACGCCGAATAATTTAGGACGAGATAAGCGACTGTTTTGAAGCCAGCTCCTTCCCTAATTTATTATAATTCTTGATCGCATTGGGCTGTTTTTACAACAGACTTTTTGCTGGTAATTTGCAAAAGGGATAGGGGCAGAACAACAGGCCAAAACAAAGGCCCCATTATTAAGGCTATCCAAGATATCACGTCTTTTTTAGATGTCGCTGTATCATTCCAAAAACTTTTGAACCAAACAAGAAAAACGATTAAGGCAATCGAAAAGTAGCTAATCGTTATCATTTTTTTACCTGCCTGCCTATAGATGGGATAGAAGTATTTATAATTATTGTATCTCAGGCCGTGGCTCGCCGATCGCAACTTTATGCCCTGAGCTGCAAGCTGCAAGTGTCTAAAACCCAAAGTTTCACATATCTCCGAGTCCAGAGCCTGCGATGTTGAGCGGACTTACTCCCGCCACGCAGCGGCTTTGGGAACTCAAAGCCTTTATTTCAGGGCTTTTTGAGGTTTTGTCAAACCTTGAGGCTACCACCCGAATCATAGCTTATGCGATCGAGGTATTTGGTTTTATGTGATTTAAATCACGTATACTGGCAGAATTCGGTCACAAATCGGGCCAAGAAGGATCACACAGCTTAGCCGACTGCCATCACCCTACTCTTTTCTCAAATGCTCGATATTGCAATAGTCGAGTTCAACGAGATTTCATGCAAGCTCTGACTTTAAAATCCGATCGCGCGATCGCTGAACTGTTCTATCAAGTCACTCATTCAGGCAATCTGACTCGCATTGAAAGCCACGGACTGCGCGAACTCTGCCAAAGCGCTCTCAGCGAAGACGCCAGAGATGCCGTCAACCGCCTGCTGCACGCCATCCGCCGCGGATGGGTCAGGATTTCCGATTAGTCCCCTCACACACAAAGTTGAGATGAGTATTTTTACTTTCTCTCCTGTCAAGCTTTGCCAACAATAAAATTTTCGTGAATAGGTCCCTCCATTAACCCTCTGCAAAAAAATTGTACTGCGATCGAAAAGCTTGACCCGGTTTCTTGAAGAAGCCGGGATTTTTGATTTGAAGCAGCCAGTAGATTTGAGATTTGAGATTTGAGATTTGAGATTGACTTCACAGATGAATCTGGAGCTTGAACTTGAGCTTAAAATTTGGGGCGGATGCCCGCTCCTGTCGGAAACTTGTATCGGTTTTTGGGCGGGTTATTAAGTATATCCACGGAACAAATACCACACCAAAAAACTAGGTAAATGTAGGTAAAACCAGGTTTCTAAACAGGCTAAACGTTTTACTCTGAATTAAGCCTAGCGCTTTCGCTAGCAGTCATTAGTAATCTATTAATAGATAAATATTAATTTATTTGTCACCGTTTCTTAACCAAAAGTAGAGATGTGGGAGTTGCCAGAAGCTAGGAATCGGGACGGGGTTTGTATTTCAAGTAGCAGAGCTATCGAGGAAATATCCGATCCCCATTTCCCGCTGACACAAATCACTCATCAAGAGCTAATCGATCACATTTACTCCCGTAGTTGAATCACATAAATTTTGGACAAATTAGTTAATACTGTCAAAAGTGAGTTCAAAATAAAACACATGATGAGAACCCAAACGCTGTTACCTCAATTTACTATTGCAGAGCTAGTCTTTCAGGTATATCACTCCGGTCTGCTGACTCCCACTCACCGACAACAGCTCAAGACAGCGCTGTTAAATGACTGTCTTACCGAAGAAGATCAAACAGCCATCAACCGCTTGCTCCACGCCGTTCGCCGGGGCTGGCTGAAAGTTGTAGATTAAATTATCGTCAATTTTTTTTGCCACTCTCTTGAAATGAACTGTCATTGAATTTTGGATTTTACACTTCCGCAAGCGCTCAGTCGAACCGTAGAGTCCCGCTCACTCGAACAATTTGAGATTTTAGACTTACTCCACTGATGAATCTGGGAGCTTGAACAAGACTCTAAAATTTTTGCCTCTCCACAACACGAGTCCGGGGCTTATCTCTATTTTTGCGCGCCTGAGATTAACGCAGAATTAAATCCCCTTAAAAAAATCAGGCATTAGCCTAAATGTAGGGTGCACCACAAGCACCCTGCGGTTTTAACTTCTATTTTTTCACCTTATTTAGTCAGAGATTGTGCCGTCAGGCATCATGGCATCTCTCAGATTCGCTTCATCCAAATTTGTCCCGCGCAAAGAAGCTTGATGCAAGTTTGCTCCCCGGAGATTTGCTCCCTTAAGGGAAACTCCGCTCAAATCTGCTTGATGGAGATTTGCACAGCTCAAGTTAACTCCGCTCAAATCGGCTCCCTTTAAATCCGCTTTTTCCAGATTTGCTTCCGTCAAATTTGCCCAGCTCAGATTTGCTTGAGTTAAGTTAGCACGGCTCAGGTCAGCTTGTGTTAAGTTCGCGTCGGTTAAATTTGCTTTACTGAGGTTGATTCCACAAAGTTTCACTTCTGTCAAGTTTGCACCTTGCAAGTTAGCGTTAACTGCATAAACTTGAATCAAAATTGCCCCCTGAAGGTTGGCATCTCTCATGTCTGCACCCCTGAGACTCGCCCCCGTTAAATCGGCGCCGCTGAACACGACACTCCGCAAGATGGCTCCGCTCAAGTTCGCTCCCACTGCGTCGCATTCGCCAAAATTAGCGGACATGAGGTTGGCTTGGGAGAGGTTGGCTTGGCTAATATCTGCTTGATACAGATTAGCTCTGTAGAGGGTGAGACCGATCGAATTTGCACCTTTTAAATTAGCGTGACTCAGGTCAATATCACGCAAATTTGTCCTTGACATCTTGACCCCGGCTAGGTCTACTTTGTGAAAAACCCGTTCTCCGGCTGCATACCGTCTGAGAAGTTCATCTGCATCCATGTCATTTTCCCCAAAATCATTAATAATACCTTTGATATTTCAATAATATTAGGAATGAGTGACCTTTACGTTTCTTGGTCTGAGTACCATCGGAAAATTGAGGATTTGGCTGTAAAAATTGAGGAATCTCAGTGGAAATTCGATCGAATTGTCTGTCTGGCGAGGGGAGGGCTGCGCGTGGGGGATACTCTGTCGCGGATTTTCGGCAAACCTCTGGCGATTTTAGCGGCCTCTTCCTATGGTGGGGCTGACGGAAATGTCCGGGGTGCGATCGAGTTTGCCCGCGATTTGACAATGGTGGGCGATAATTTGGGCAGCCACATTCTCCTGGTTGACGATTTGGTGGATTCGGGAATTAGTTTGGATCAAGGTATCGCTTGGCTCAAGAGTCGCTACGGCGAGGATATTCAGGAAATTCGGAGTGCTGTGCTTTGGTACAAGGCTTGTTCTGTGGCGAAGCCGGATTATTATGTAGATTATTTGGCTGACAATCCTTGGATTCACCAACCTTTTGAAATGTACGAAAAGATGAGTGCGGCTGATTTGGTGGCGCAAGTGGGGAGTTAGTGTATAAAAGGCTAAAATCAGGTCAATTTTTTATAGGGTTTTGGCGATATCTTGCACTTTTTGGCATAGTCCGCCAGGGGTTAAAAACCCCTGTCTCATAGCTAAAGTTTTCTAAAAAAGGACTGGATATTTCTCAAGGTTGGGCAGTTGGTTGAAACCGACTTTAGCTATGAGACGGGGAATTAATTCCCCGGCGGGCTTGTGGGTAAGCGCCAATCTGCTGATACTATTAGCGAACCGAAAGAATACGATCGCCCAATTCCATACTATCTGCCAAAACTTCCTGCCGCGCCCACCTATCCGCGACCAAAATATCGTCTAAAGCAGGGCTTTCACAGTTATCAGTTTGATGTTTGTCGCAGACCTTCTCAATCAACTTCGGAATATCCAAAAACTGAATCTTCTCCTCCAAAAATAGCGCTACAGCCTGTTCGTTTGCCGCATTCAGCACCGCCGGCATCGAACCGCCCGCACGTCCCGCCGCATAAGCCAACTGCATACAAGGATACTTTTCGTGGTCGGGTTCTCGGAAAGTCAAATCGCCAGCTTTTACTAAATCCAGCCGTTCCCAATCTGTATGAATTCGCTCCGGCCAAGACAAAGCGTAAAGCAGTGGCAATCGCATATCCGGCCATCCCAACTGCGCCAAAACCGAGGTATCTTGCAGCTCAATTAACGAGTGAATTATGCTCTGAGGATGGATGACAATATCAATGTCGTCATAATCCATTCCGAACAAGTAATGAGCCTCAATTACTTCTAATCCTTTATTCATCAAAGTAGCAGAATCGATCGTGATTTTCTGCCCCATCGACCAATTCGGATGTTTCAAAGCATCGGCTACTGTTACTGCCGCTAATTTGTCGATCGGCAAATCTCGAAAAGAACCCCCCGAAGCGGTGAGAATAATTCGTCGCAACCCGCCAACCATAACACCTTGGAGACACTGAAAAATTGCTGAATGTTCAGAGTCAGCAGGCAATATTTTAACGCCGTATTTTTCGATTAAAGGGTTGACAACGGGGCCCCCTGCGATTAATGTTTCTTTATTGGCTAAGGCGATATCTTTGCCTGCTTTGATAGCCGCAATTGTTGGCAGCAAACCGGCACAGCCAACTATGCCCGTGACGACGGCTTGAGCGTCACCGTATTGAGCAACTTCGACAACGCCTGACTCGCCAGCAAGTAAAATAGGTTGAGGGTCGAGATCTGCGATCGCCTCCTTCAATTCCAGTAATTTATCTTCGTCGCAAACCGCGACAATTTCCGGTCGAAACTGGCGAATTTGCTGGGCCAGCAACGTTACATTTCGTCCGGCGGTTAACCCGACAATCCGAAATTGATCGGGGTATTGAGCTACAATATCCAGAGTCTGAGTGCCGATGGAGCCTGTGGAGCCGAGAAGAGTTATTGCTTTCACAATTTTTTAATGTTTTGTGGATTATTCTAATATTACGATTGCGGGGATAAAAATTAGTGGTTAACTATTGCGTGGAAAGCACATTCGATGGAATCATATTTTGAGTGACCACCTAGTGCCAGGTTTCATGCAGAATAGGGAAAATTTTGCTGATGACCGTGAGGACATCAGTGTCTCGATCGCCGAAAATATAGAGGAAGGTCGATCTCAGCTACCGTCGAGTTTGGTTTGGGCGATCGCTACTGCGGCAGCAATTTTCTTTTTGGGTAGCAGTTTACGGCACGCTTTATTCCAATCAACTGCTTTCGATTTGGGAATTTTTGACCAAGCAATTTACTTGATCGGCCAAAACCAAACGCCTTTTTCTTCTTTAATGGGGATTCATATTTTGGGCGATCACGCAGCGGTAATCTATTATCCGCTAGCTTTGCTGTACAAAATTTACCCGGATGTGCATTGGCTGCTGTTGGTACAAGCAGTTGCTTTATCCCTGGGGGCTTGGCCTACATGGAGTTTAGCTCGTTTGGCAGGTTTGAATCAAGAACAATCTCGTGCGATCGCATTGATTTATTTGCTCTATCCGGTGGTATTTAACATCAATTTATTTGATTTTCACCCGGAAGTAATCGCTTTACCCGCACTTTTTGCAGCAATTGTAGCGGCGCGTTTAAATAAAATTGTGTGGTTTTGTACCGCTATTGTGTTAGTTCTCAGTTGCAAGGCGGTTTTGTCCCTAACCGTTGTTGCTATGGGTTTCTGGCTGTTTTTTTGCGAAAAAAAGCAGCGGTGTGGGGCGATCGCACTTTTGCTAGGTGCAGCTTGGTTTTTGATAGCTTCCCAGAAAATTATCCCCTTCTTTAGCGGTAGCGAAGTCGCTGGAGTCGGGCGCTACAGCTATTTAGGCAAATCCGTACTAGAAATCATCATCAATCTCATATTAAAACCCCAGTTAGTATTAGGAAAAATTCTTTCATTCGATACATTCAAATATTTATTTCTCCTCACCTTACCTGTGATTTGGCTGCTATTGCCATTTTCCGGCAAACTACGCCTAAAATATTTAACAGCGCTAACTCCTGCCATCCCTACCCTGCTGATCAATATCCTCTCTGACTTGTCCTTTCAACGCAGCTTAGCCTATCAGTATTCAGTGCCTGTAATTCCATTTTTATTTTTAGCAGTTATCGCAAAGGAAGAAACAAGAAACAGGGAAGAAATAAAAGGCGACAAGGAAGAGGATAAAGCAAATAAGCAACATTTTTTAACATGGAGCAATTTGCCACAATTTAAAAATTTCCGAATTTCTCAACTTTGGCAGGGAATTCAATTACCGAGAATCATGATAATTTGGTCATTACTAATTTTCCTATGTGTGGGCGAGTATAAAGATTTTTATATGTACCTAAATAGACTAGATACCTGGCAAGCTACACGCGAAGCAGTCGCACAAGTTCAACCCCAAAGCAGTATTTTAACAGATAATAGACTTGCCCCTCACTTTACCCACCGCCCAATAGTAAAATTGCTTTCACAAATTTCGCCCCAAACAAATTTAGCGGAATTTCAATACATATTATTAAACCTGCGCCATCCCTGGCCTGATACTGAAAAACTTGGTTCTACGTTAGCAAATAAACTTAAAACTTCTCCCGATTTTAAATTAACTTATCAAAAAAGCGAAGTCCTGCTATTTAAACGCAGGGCTGATTAAACCAATAAAATGCTAACTTTCAAATCCCTAAAATCTCATCCAGTATTTTTAATGATTGTCGTGACAACGATAGTCTTATTTGCCGCCAGCAGCGCGCGGCACGCTTTGTTTCAGTCAACGGCATTCGACTTAGCAATTTTTGACCAAGCAATTTATTTAATCTCCCAAAATCAAACGCCCTTTTCCTCTTTAATGGCCATTAATATTTGGGGCGATCATGCCGCTTTTATTTTCTATCCACTAGCTTTACTTTACAAAATATATCCAGATGTTCACTGGCTTTTTTTAGTGCAAGCTGTTGCCCTAGCTTTAGGCGCTTGGCCGAGTTGGAGTTTGGCACGTCAAGCGGGATTAAACGAACGAAAAGCAATTGCAATTTCCGCCGTATATCTGCTTTATCCCGCAGTATTTAATGTCAATCTCTTCGACTTCCACCCAGAAGTAATTGCTTTACCAGCACTGCTAGCAGCAATCTTAGCCGCTAGGCTGAATAAAACCTTGTGGTTTTGTGCTGCGATTGTATTAGTTTTGAGCTGCAAAGCCGTGCTATCTTTAACTGTGGCTGCAATGGGTTTGTGGCTGTTGTGTTTTGACAAAAAACGCAATTGTGGGTTCATAGCTCTCTTTCTAGGCGCGGGTTGGTTCCTGGTAGTTACTCAGGCAGTTATACCGTATTTTAATCAGGGAAGAGAACACGCGGGAATCGGGCGATATCACTATTTGGGAAACTCAGTTTTTGAAATAGCTCTTAATTTAATAGTCAAACCAAATCTAGTTTTAGGGCGTTTGTTTTGTATAGAGACTTTTGAATATTTAGCGTTATTGCTATTACCTTTGATTTGGTGGCTGTCCCCGCGTCATCTGTCATCTTTAATTAGTGCTGTGCCAATGTTGGCGATGAATATTCTTTCCGATATCCCCGCTCAGCGGGATTTAATTCATCAATATTCTGTGCCGATATTGCCGTTTTTATTGGTTGCCGTAATTTCCAGTTTAGCAGCTAGCAATCAGCAAAAGGGAAAAACAATATTTGATAGATTGCCACTTCCTAATTATCCATTGGCTAGAGTCATTGTAATTTGGTCCTTGATTGCTTTCTTAGCTTTAGCTAAATACGGCTATTTTTGGACTATTTATTTAAATGGGTTCGACACTTTGCCCGCTACCAGAGAAGCAATTTCTCTTGTTGAAACCAAAGGCAGTGTTTTAACAAATGCTCAGATTGCTCCGCACTTAGCGCACCGCCCTGTAGTAAGATTAACTCAGGCTCAGGCGCCGCCTGCAAATCTCGCAGAATTTGATTATGTATTGCTCAACCTCAGATATCCTGGCTGGATGAGCGATCGAGATTTTGTGGAAAAGCTAGTAACTCAACTAAAAAACACCCCTCAATTTAAACTAAAATATCAGCGAGACGACATCTACCTATTTACCCAAAACGCTAACAAATAATCATCTTCTCCTCCTTTAACTGGTTCCCCGGCAGAGCCTGGGAATAGATGTCTAGAGGCTCTGCCTCGCTTGCGGAGGAAAATTGGAGGCAGAGCCTCCGGATCTTTGTTACCAGGTAGAGCCTGGGAACCAGTAAATTACCGCTAATCCTTCACTTTCAAAGCCCTTCTTGCCAACTTCACGTAAGTTTTCACAGTTTCATAAGGCATTTCCAAATCCGCAGCAATATCAAACAAAGATTCTCCCAATTCCCGGCGCGCCAAAATCGTCGCCCAAGTTTCAGCAATCTCAGCAGCGCGACTGCCACCTGTACGCTTTCTCAGGGCCATAAACTTCTTTGTCAATTCATCTATTCTCGCCGCCAATACGCTGTGTATCGACACTTCAGGTAGCGCTTCCGTCAACCATTGTGCTCGCGTTTGTCCCAATCCAAAAGTTGTTTTGTGGCCCGTGCCGCAGTAAGGCGCTAACCGCCCCAAAGCATAAAATAATTGTACAAAATCAGGGCGATTGTGAGCCGATCGCCCTAGCGCAAATTCCACAGCCCCAGTGAATCCCGTTACCATGCCTTTTTTGCCCGCCGCTACCTTTTGCGACGCCAATTTGTGGCGGCTAATAATTACATTCTCATCAATCCAATTCAAAAATTCTACTTGGTCAAAATTTACCCCTGAAAAGTTATTCCAGCGGCGCAAATAACTGTGAAAAACATTTTCGGGAACTGGCAAAGGGAAGTGATGGCCTTTGCTGCGAAAGCTTGTAGGAGTCACAAAACTAAGTTTGATGGTGGGCGAAGATGGGGATTCGGCTGTTAATAATTGCTGGTAAGTTGTGGGAGCAAAAGCAATATCCCAAGAGCGAATTAGCAGGGGAGCATTTCGCAAATCTATCTCTTCGGGCAAATTTTGCAGCCACTGACTCAGCCACTGCACTACTGGCTTTGAAAGTCCTGTTAAGTACCAGCGATAAATTCGATCGCCCAAAAGCTGAAATTCTTTGCCACTGGGGAGCAAATCACCTTCCAATCCCGACATAGTAAAGGCTTTTTCTGACTGTTCATCGTGCAAAAGTTTCGATAAATCCGGGTCAGTTTGCTGCACTTGACCTAAAAACCAAGCGTGCAAACCTATAGCATACTGCGCGTACAGATAGCTAGCAGCGCCGGGAGTCAATTCAAACACTAATCCGACTAACTCGGTGTCAGCCGGCCAAATCAGCCCAGAAGGAAGAGATTTTTTGCTGTGGGTGGGGTTCGGGGAAGTTGCCATCAGATGCGGTTCCTATAGCCGTCACAGAAAGAGCGCCGTGCTATCTTATCCAATTTTTATCCCCTTTGGGGGATCATAGGTGAGGGCGATCTATCGCCCAAATCTTTTGATCGGTCCAAAAACCCGGTATGCCACAAGTTTCCCGCACCCTCCGGGATAGACAAAAACCACTAAAAAACCAACAACCTAAAACTCAATCTTTGTCAAGGTTTTCCTCCTTGTAAGTAAACAGAAATATACAAGTGTTTAAAATCCTATTCTGCGCTACAATTGTCAAAAGCTCGTAGCATCCTCAACTCCGATCCTAAACTATGAACACAACAGAAAAATCTAAACTCTCCAACGAAAAAACTTTGGAGGCGATGAAGAATTTCTCCGAAACCTACGCCAAGCGCACCGGAACTTACTTTTGTTCCGAGCCTTCCGTCACTGCTGTCGTGATAGAAGGACTAGCAAAACACAAAGATGAACTAGGTGCTCCCTTATGCCCTTGTCGCCATTATGAAGATAAAGAAGCAGAAGTAAAAGCCGCCTACTGGAACTGTCCGTGCATTCCTATGCGCGAGCGCAAAGAGTGTCACTGTATGTTATTTCTGACGCCAGATAACGATTTTGCGGGAACTACTCAGGAAATAGGAATGGATCAAATTCAAGCTGTCAGAGACACTATGTAATTAGTTAAGTAGGCGGTCGTTAAATGGCAGTAGTTTTGAAAAGAGGTCGTAGTTTTTCCTATTTTTAAGACTTAGCTATTAAAAAACAATCGATCGCCGCCTACTCAAACACACATCCGCCATCGAAAATCCCCAATCCCCAATCGAATGACAGAGGAAATTCCGCTAGAATTTTTCCAAGGTATCGAACAGTTTAACAGCCAAGAATTTTACGCTTGTCACGATACTTTAGAGGCTTTGTGGATGGAAGCCGACGAGCCGGAAAAAAGGTTTTATCAGGGAATATTGCAAATTGCTGTCGCGCTTTATCACTTAGGAAATCAAAACTGGCGCGGTGCAGTAATCTTGCTGGGAGAAGGAATAAATCGGCTCAGTTATTATCAGCCGAGTTATGCCGAAATTGCTGTTGAAGACTTACTCGGAGAAAGTGCTAAACTTTTGAGCGCTTTGCAACAAGCTGGTCCGGAAGAAGTAGCTAAATTTCAACAGTTGTTTGCAGGTACAGAAGTTGCAGGCTTGCAATTGCCGCGAATTATCAAAGTACCAAAAAGTTAAATAAATGTTTGTATTAGGGTGTGCAGTATACTTGGCCTCTACACAGAGGAGGGCTGGCTTTCTTGCCGGCTGCCCAAGTATATTAATTTGCTCTGGAACGAGCCTCTTGCCCGTTCCCGGTTAAGACAGTTGTAGCCACTCAGCAAAATAACCAATTAAATTCGCTGTTGTCTTGCTAGGATAATTGGTTGAGACTATCGGGTCAATCGATCGACATCACGGGAATCTTTCTGACCGTTAAGATAAAATACCTAAGTGGAAATAATGCCCTTCAGCAATTTCAAATATTTTGAGGCTCCAAGCTTATGATGCCCTCCGCTAAACTGCTCAATTCCCGAATATTCAAAGGATTATCGCTGCTGTTGCCCCTGACTCTGGCAGGCGCGATCGCCTCTCCCACTTACCCGCAAGCCGGGCCCCCCCGCACTCTCAGTGTGCGATCGGACATTCAAGAAGCCGACTCCAAAACCGGCATCGTGACAGCCCGCGGCAACGTCCAAATCAACTATCCAGCCCGCCAAATACAAGCAACCGCAGCTCAAGCTCAATATTTCAGCCGCGAGCGCCGGATCATTCTCAGCGGAGATGTTTACGTATTGCAGCAGGGCAACAGCCTGCGCGGCGAAACCATAACATACCTGATCGACGAAGGGCGGTTTATTGCCCTGCCAGACAACCCTGGACAGGTAGAATCTGTTTATCTGGTTGCCCCGGAACAAGATGCAGCAGCCCAAAATGCAGTTGGCTCCCCACGTCCAACTACAGCCCCCCGGTAACAGTGGCTCGCAGCAGCGAAATTTCGCCTCAGCCAAAACATACTACTTGGGATAGATGCGAAATTTCGTCTTTATAAAACTCACAAACTTGAAAAGGTAAAATTTAAATTAGAGGCTCGATCGCACAAAGCCGCAGTCTGAAATTAGCTTGTAGAGGTTGCCGGGAGCGAAAATGAAAATTGTACTCGAAAATATTCACAAATCCTATGGAAAACGCAATGTAGTTAGTCGCGTCAACCTTTCGGTAGCGCAAGGAGAAATCGTAGGACTGCTTGGCCCCAACGGTGCCGGCAAAACCACAACATTTTACATAGCAACCGGATTAGAAAAACCCAATCAAGGAACTGTTTGGCTAAACGATTTAGACATCACTAAATTGGCGATGCACCAGCGAGCGCATTTGGGAATTGGCTATCTCGCTCAAGAAGCAAGCATTTTCCGAAACCTGAGCGTGCGGGACAACATTTTGTTAGTCCTAGAACAAACTCAAGTGCCGCGCTGGGAATGGCGCGATCGAGTCGATTTCCTATTGCAAGAATTTCGCTTAGAAAAAATAGCATCAAGTTTGGGAATTCAAATCTCAGGGGGAGAAAGGCGGCGGACTGAACTGGCCAGAGCACTAGCTGCTGGGCGAGACGGGCCGATGTTCCTATTTTTAGACGAACCGTTTGCAGGCGTCGATCCGATCGCCGTAGACGAAATTCAAACCATTATTGCTAAATTGCGCGATCGTAAAATCGGCATCCTCATCACCGATCACAACGTCCGAGAAACCCTCGAAATTACCGATCGAGCCTACATCATGCGAGACGGTCAAATTTTAGCCTCCGGGGCGGAAGAAGAACTCTACAGCAACCCTTTAGTGCGACAGTATTACTTAGGTGACAACTTCGTGCGATAGTCTTTTGAAGGCATTCCCCATGGTCATAATTTTAGATTTGAGATGTTAGATTGAGGAGCAAACTGCAAAAAGCCCAAACTATGAAAATAGCAATATCCAATTCTTTGAATCCCATCAACTGGCTGCCGAGAATTTCAGTAATGGACTGGTACATTACCAAAGAACTAATCGGGCCATTTCTATTTGGCGTCGGACTCTTTACATCCGTCGCCGTCACAGTTGGAGCTTTATTTGAATTAGTCCGCAGAGTAGCAGAATCCGGCCTCCCCTACGGCGCAGCCATAGAAATTTTTCTCCTGCAAATTCCCTACTTTGTAGTATTGGCTTTCCCCATGTCAATGCTGCTAGCAACCTTAATGGCCTACAGCCGAATGTCCAGCGACAGCGAACTCATCGCCCTTCGCAGTTGCGGAGTCAGCGTATACCGATTGATACTGCCTGCTGTGATAATGAGTTTAATTGTTGCAGGATTCACCTTTGCTTTGCAAGAGTTAGTTGTACCTGCCGCCAGCTACAGAGCTACTCTGACTTTAGACAGAGCCCTGAAGCGAGAAAAACCTACATTTCAAGATAAAAATATTATCTACACAGAATTTCGCAAACCAGAAAAAGGTGGCGACGAAATCCTCGCCCGCTTTTTTTATGCAGAACAATTTGACGGCCAGCGAATGAAAGGTTTAACAATTATCGATCGCTCTACCCCAGGCCTCAATCAAATCGTTTCTTCAGAATCCGCTACTTGGAATCCCTCAGAAAATACCTGGGATTTTTTCAACGGAACCGCTTATATAGTAGCTCCTGACGGCTCTTACCGGAATATAGTTAGGTTTCAACACCAGCAATTGCAGCTCCCCCGCACGCCCTTAGATTTAGCGGCTAGAGTGCGGGATTTCAAGGAAATGAACATTGCCCAAGCTTTAGAGCGTTTGGATATCATTAGAAACAGTGGCGACGAACCGCAAATTCGCAAATTAAAGGTGCGAATTCAAGAAAAATATGCTTTTCCTTTCGTCTGCATGGTCTTTGGTTTAGTGGGAGCAGCTTTGGGAACTCAACCGCGCCGCTCCGGTCGAGGAACGAGTTTTGGTATTAGCGTAGTTGTGATTTTCACTTACTACGTATTTTCTTTCATGACCAGTTCTATGGGCGTGAAAGCTGTTTTGACTCCGATTCTGTCGGCTTGGCTGCCGATTATGTTTGGCTTGGGAATCGGGGGATTGTTGTTGGTACGGGCCGCCGCTAGGTAAGTTTTACCGCTAACATTGAGAATGGGTAATTCGGAACTTGTACTGCCCTTCCACCTTCCACTGCCTTCGGCTACCTTCCCTTCGACTACGCTGAGGAGAACCGAAGTCGAAGGCCATGAACCGCCTAGCCTAAGTATTGGGAATTGATAATATCGTTTTCATGACCGAATTTCCTTCATTTTAAGGATTAGAAAAAGTATTGATTTCGCCACCGCCAATGTAGCGTCCTGGAGCCAGGGAGCGGGGTGTAGCAAAAGTTTGAGGTTGAATGGGCTGCACGCCCTGATTTGTATTTTGGGGAACAACTCCAAAGTTAGGTGGATCAGGCAAATTAAGCTGACTCGGTGGAGGTGTTTGAAATTGAGAATTCGCTGAATTAGGAGAGAATTGAGGGCTAATTATCTTGCTTCCCCCAATCCCACTTAGAAAGGGAGATGGACCGACATTGGGAAGTAGAGGTGTTGGCGAAGGTATGGCTACTGGAAGTGCCACAGGTTGAACTTCAGGTGCTAAGCCTGAGCCAGATAAATTAGTTTGGTAGGGATTTTTCGGCAAAGCCACCGTTGCAGCCCCTGCATTAATTTCGGGAAGGTTCGGTATTCGGGAAGTTAACCCCGCCAATGGTTCAGGGACTGTAGCTGTCGGTTGTAAGAATTCTTGAGATTCCTTGCTCACGGTATTTGTCGGAGCCACAAGTGGGGAAAGTGCTGTGGGAACATTCACAGGATTGGCTCCACTTTGAGCTGTAGCGGTCGTTGGGAGCAAATTTGTCGCATTTCCTGCCGCCGGATCGGAAGCCGGTCGATCGAGCAATTTAGCCTCGTCTGCTTTTTTCTCAACCGAAGCCGCCGTTGCCGAAGTGTTAGCAACGACGTATTTTTTCATAGCTGCTTGCAGCGGACTCAAAGGCAGAGAATTTTCGTTTTGTTTACCTGAATTAGCATCACTCGACGCCTGCGATAAAGTTGCTGTCGCTGTACCCCCAGACTCAGGCTCGATCGTTTTTATCCCGGAAGTCAGTCTCCCACTGCTAGATAAACTCAACGCTGATGTTGTGTTTGAACTTGGCAAGCTGGAATTTTGGGGGTTATTGTTTCCGGTCTCGACAGCAGGATTTGCTAAATTTGGCAAGGAGAAAAATCCGCTGCTTCCTACTCGCTTGGGGGCGGAATATGGCTGAGGAGTTTCTAAGCCCCGATCTCGAAGTTCCTCGAATAAACCTTGGCTTTTTACTACTGATGAATTTAATAAGTTCAGTTCAGAAGCAGTAGAGCCATTAAACTGATTGACTAGCACTGGTGAGCTGTCGATTTCAGCCGCAATCGCGGTATCTTCAGCAGATAGTCCCGATAGCGAAGCTGGATTGTTTGTGGCTACTTCTTCTTCGCCATCTATGCTCAACCTTTCTGGGTTTACAGAGACCTCCCAGATAAATAACCCCCCCGCACACAGCACGGCTAACGGAGCCCAAACCGCCGGTTGGGTCCAGTGGCGCAACCGCGCTATTAAATAGCGGACAGATGTAGGAAATCGCTTAAAAATTGACATAGTTTTGCTTCCATCCGAGCGTGCGGATTTAAAACTATTTTTCCTAGTCTACCACATCAATCTTGATTATTTTTGCTATGCCGGGGTAAGTGCGATCGGGAGCATCTCAATTTTGCTTTTACTGTCGGTGTGCGATCGTCCGGCTCGCTATATTTATAGATTTTGCTGTGCGGGACGGACCGCACTCCCAAAAAACGCTTTTTACTTTCTGCAGAGATGCTCCGAGTAAGATCGAAATTTTGATTGAAAGTTGCGAAAGCTCAATGCAATCGGTGAAAATATCCATAAAGCACTGGTATAAATATGTCTTGCTTGCCTTAAATCAAGGGGCATAAGATGATAAAATATTATGGGATGCGGTGTCCGGGCTGCCGAGTCTGTCAGCAGATCGACCTCAAACCAAAATGTCAAGGTAAAATTGGCAATTGCTGAGAACAACACCCAAGGAAAGTTGAGAGGAAATTAATGAAAAAAGTAGTTGAAGTATTAGCAAATCGGGAACAACTAATAGATCGATCGCTGGAAATTGTACTGTCGAAAATCTCAGAAGCCATAGCAGAACGCGGACTTTGTACGATCGCCTTAGCGGGCGGAAGCACACCAGAACCGCTCTACACAGCGATCGCAGCCCAAGACCTGGCTTGGGACAAAATTCACGTTTTCTGGGGCGACGAACGCTACGTTCCCCAAGAACACCCAGACAGCAATCAAAAAATGGCGCGCCTCGCGTGGCTCGATCGAGTGAATATCCCCGCCAGCAACATCCACCCCATGCCCACAGGCGCCGGCGACCCCGCAGCCGACGCTGCAGCGCACCAAACCGAATTGCAGCAGTTCTTCAAAGTATCCGAGGGCGAGTTTCCTGCCTTTGACATCATTTTATTGGGCATAGGAGACGACGCTCACACAGCCTCTCTCTTTCCCGGCACAGCAGCCTTGGAAGTCCGGGATGCCCTAGTAACTGTCGGCAACAAAGACGGTCAACCCCGCATTACCTTTACAGTCCCCTTAATCAACCGGGCCCGGTGCGTCATCTTCATGGTCGCAGGAGCCAGCAAACAACCCGCCCTAGCTCAAATTTTTGCCCCTGCTGCTGACGAAATGACCTATCCAGCCAGATTCGTTCAACCAGAGGGCGAACTTTGGTGGCTGCTCGATGCGGCGGCTGGTGAAACAGTAAAATAGCTGACACAGCAGCAAGCGTGCCAACACACTCAGCATTATCACTAACTCAATCAGGCCCATCACAGCTAACGTCACGGCGTCAGCTCAGTTGCTAGTATTAGCGAAGCAATATAAGAATTGTGGCGGTTAAAGTTAAAATTTGACCATATACACGAGTATTTTTATGAGGCTGATTTGAAAATCTGGCCGATAGCAAGGAGAAATCGATGATTGTCTGTCCCAATTGCAATCACCAGAACCCCGACGGGGCCAGCCAGTGTGAGGCTTGCTACACGCCTTTACCTGTTACCGCAAGTTGCTCGAACTGCGGTGCAGCAGTTCAGACAGATGCAGCATTTTGCGGTCAGTGTGGCTTTAACTTGCGTCCGGGTTCCATAGTTCCCGAAGTTGAGGGGACACTAACGTCCCCCTCGCCTGTAGGCCCCACAGTGGTATCGTCACCGGCGCCGGATTTAGTCCCACCCGATCCCCTGATGGCAATGGAACCTCTAGTTACCCTGAATAAGGGGCTTAACTTGGAAAAAACTCCCGCCAGCATTCCGACGATTCCCGATCCCCCGCCATCGCCCTCGGTTCCTGTTACAACTGAATCGGTGGCAACACCAGTAACTATCTCTCCTCCGGTTCCGGGCCCACAGCCGGCAGGTGTAGCTAAAACTCAACTGCAACAGCAGTCGGCGCGCCTGCTACACGTTCAGACAAATACGCCGATGGAATTGCCTCACAGTCTGTCTGTGGTTCACATAGGCAAGCCAAATGACTTAGTACCGCCGGATATTGATGTTTCGGGATTTGCTAATTCTGAGATAGTTTCTCGGGTACACGCAAATCTCCGGGTGGAGGGAGATGCTTGCTACCTAGAAGATGTAGGCAGTTCCAACGGCACTTACGTCAACAATACTCCGCTACCCAAGGGAAACCGCCACCGGTTGCGACCGGGAGACCGCATCTCTCTGGGCAAAGGAGACCTGGTTACGTTTTTATTTCAAATCTCTTAGAGCGAGTTTGGATTGGGCGATCGAAAGTCTAAAATCTAAAATCGCATCTTGAGGCGCTCTACCAAAACTCAATGCTGCCAATGTGATTAAGCTGACCTTGCTACATCCACTCCAGTCTATACCCGTCCGCAGTTGGATCTTTGAAGACGAGCAGGTCGTCCGGATCGGGCGCTCGACCGAAAACCACGTCGTTCTTTTTAGCGCTGTGGTTTCTCGTCGCCACATCGAATTGCGGCGCAGCGGCATAACTTGGGAACTGATCAATTTAGGTACCAACGGCACTTACCTCGATGGTAAGCCAATTGCTAAGGTTCCCATTGTGGACGGTCTGATCGTTCACTTGGCTCGCTCAGGTCCGAAAATTCAAATCAACGTAGGCCCGAATCAGTCCTCTGTCCAATTAGGACAAATTAGCGTCAAGCCCAGGGAGGCTAAGGAAATTCACGCTCCATCGGGTGGCGTGCACATTAGCACGATTCCTGTTCCCGACCACAAAGAAGTTGGCACTTCCAGGGAAGAGGAGGAGTTAACCGAGGCAGATAATAATCGCCATTATTCGGAAGAAGAATATTAAATCGGCTTCTTTGGACGATCGACATTTTTCACAGGCGGCACTCAGGAGTTTATTTATGAGTACATCACCACAGATTGTTAGGCGCAGCGAACTGCTCAACCGCCGCACGATCAACCGCAGAACGGCGGAAGAGGTCGGCAGGGTAGATCGGGTTTGGCTCGATGCTCACTCCCAGCGGGCGATCGGCTTTACTTGCAAGTCGGGACTTTTGGGCAGCAAAAAAACTTGGTTCGCTTGGGCGCAAGTTGATACGGTGGGGGAAAATGTTTTTGTCACCATTAACCCGGAACTGCCGGAATTGCATCAGCCGGAACAAGCTGTTTGTCCGATCGGCCTTGAGGTGCTCACGGACGCTGGGAATAAGGCAGGTGTAGTGGTGGACTACCTATTTGATGTCCGCACGGGTTCAGTCACCCACTACCTATTTAAATCGAGCGGCTGGCGCGGTGTTTTAGACGACATTTACTTGTTACCTGTGGCAGCTATTTCGACTATCGGCAGCAAGCGGGCGATAGTTTCTGAAGCTGCTGTATCGGAACCAGTGCAGTACGCGGAGGGACTGCACAAAAAAGTCGGTCTGGTAGCAGAGTTTTTACATGAAGATTTCGACAGAACTCTCAAAAATGTGGCAGGTGTGAAGCGGGGCGCTCAAAGTCTGGCGGAAAAATTCCAAGATAAAGCTCTAGAAGTCAGGGATGTAGCTCAAGAAAAAGTTGCAGAGTTGAAGCGGCAAAGGCAAGAGTCTGTCCCGCCCGATCCCAACCCGGAGCCGCCCGAGTCAGATTTGAGCTGAAGTTGGGCCTTCCCGCTCGCCCTGCGACTAATTGCCGATCGCATTCTGAGGCGGTGCGCGCGAGGAAGGTCGATCGGTATTTTGGCTATTAGAGATTGATGCGTTGTCGCTCAAAATTCCAGTGCTGCTCAAAGCATTGTATTTTAAAGGTATCGCATCAATAAGGACAATGTTAGCAACTCAAAAAGACCTAGGCTGTTTGATACAACCAACAAGTATTTTATCTAGAGACCCCAGGATTAATAATTGGTTAACTTCTTTCTTTATAAACAACGAGTCGTTGAGCAGTGACTGTCGCCCGATCGAGAACTCGAATCAGATCTGCAACCAGCGCGGGTCTGAGTTGAAATTTCTGGTTGAGCAGGGGAAAAAATTGCTGCCGCCTGCGCCAAAAGTTAAGGATCAAAAGTTTGTTCAAATGCTTCAAGCAGCCAAAATTTCATCTTTTACTGAAGATAGAGACAATGCTGGCGCACTGACGGCGCCTTTAAAAATCAAATTTTTTGTGTTTTTATCCCACAGAATCTATCTGGAAGCCTCCCCCTTTGTGTCTGGCGGTGGAGTGTCAAAACATCCGTGATTACCTTAACTCTGTTACATCCTATCCAATCTGTCCCAGTTCAAAGTTGGTGTTTTGAATCAGAACCTGTGGTTAGGATCGGCCGCTCGAACGACAATGATGTAATTATTTACAGCGCTGTAGTTTCCCGCCACCACGTAGAGCTGTGGAATCACGCCAATGGCTGGGAAATTATTAACTTTGGTGCTAACGGCACTTATGTAGATGATAGACCGATCGCTCAGGTGTCAGTTGTGGACGGGATGACAATTCGCTTAGGCAATTCCGGGCCAAAAATCAGGATTCGGGTGGGCGCCACGAATCAACCGGGCAAAATAATTAAGCCACCACAGCGTGAACTCCGCCAAAAGGACGAAGTTTTAAAACACAGGTCAACAGAGTGGCCTGGGGGCGTAGGAATAATGGAAGATGATGAACATGGAGGGCTTACTCACATCGATTTTGAGTGACCCGCAGCTATCTATATATTCCTGCTGGCTAGTTCCCACAAAGCGACCGATGCCCGATTCAAGTGTCTAACTAATATTGTGGTAAGTGATCTGATTTTTGCCTAAATATCCCTATACATTAATTAACAGCTTCTCTAGTAGGATTTCACCCTTCTAAAGATAAGATTGGGGGGAGATCGATCGATATTAGCTCACTTTCGCTGCTTGCCCAGTGGCGATAATCGCAGAGCAACTGGTGCATCAACCGCTGTTTGACACTCAGCAGTACGCTTTTGAGCAAAGCATTCCCGGTTGCTTCTAAAATGGGTTTGGGCGTCACCCAAAACGGCGGCGGTAACTCTACTTGTACTTCCAAATCCGCTTTTCCCTTCAAGTATGCTACCCCGCTGCTTTGGTGAACACAAAGCTGTCCTTTGAGATTGAGAGCAAAGCGATCGTTTATGTAACCCACGCCGCGAATTTCGCACCCGACGGACTCCAAATTGATTGTGCCGTCTGACTGCGCCCACACCCTCATATCTACTGTGGGTTGAATGCTCAGCATCATAAATTGTAACGGTCGCATTTTTAGGCGGAAACAGTCATCGCTTAGCTGTTGTGTGCGACTTTGATCGACAAGGGCATTCACCAGTCGCCTCGGCTGGCGTAGATAATGTTGAATGGGAACCCGTTCCTCTGGTACGGCGATCTCAACGGATTGGGAAGAATTAAAGCGGGTATACATGAGAAAATATCAAAATATAGGGTTCCTAAGCATATCTTAATAAACTATCACCTTTTTTAAGGTGACATACGTAGCGCACTAAGTCGCGTGCCCAGCAATGTCATCCGAGAAATCACCGATAAAAGCTTTCGGGACATTGCTAATTTTTCATCATACTTCCTAGCTGATGAGAGTAAAGCAAACATTTGTAACCTAAAATTGCCTCTAAATGAAAATTTCGTTAGCGAAGCCCTCGAAGAGGATCGCACATCTCGGCCCTGTTGGTACAAATGCAGAAACAGCGGCTCTAGCTTATGTCAATTGGTTGAGCCAAGAAACTAACTTGGAATGCACCCTGTGTCCTTATTCCACCATTTCCCAAGCGCTAGAGGCATCTGCCGTAGGGCAGGTTGATTATTCAGTTGTGCCTGTCGAAAATTCGATCGAAGGCAGCGTGACTGTCACCTTAGATACACTGTGGCGGCTCGATCAACTCCGCATTCAACACGCCTTAGTTTTGCCAATTTCCCACGCGCTAGTGTCTAATGCCAAAAATTTTAACGAGATTCAAAAAGTTTACTCTCATCCGCAAGCGCTAGCTCAGTGTCAGCTATGGTTGGGGCAGTTTATTCCCTCAGCTCAATTAATTCCGACGAATTCTACCACGGAAGCATTGCAATATCTGGAAGATAGAAATGTAGCAGCGATATCTTCGCCAAGAGCGGCTGAACTTTACAATTTGCCAGTGTTAACTCACCCCATTAATGATTATCCCGATAATTACACTCGATTTTGGGTACTCAGCAGGAGTGGGGGAGAAATCGCCAACGTAGAACCAGGGGAGCGCTCATCCATTAAATCTATTACACAATCTGCTTCTAAGTTGATCCTCGATGCTTCACCGTCTAATTGCACCCATACCTCACTAGCTTTTAGCGTACCTGCCAATATGCCGGGAGCACTGGTAAAACCTTTGCAAGTATTTGCCAGTCGCGGTATTAATTTAAGTCGGATTGAATCTAGACCGACTAAACGATCGCTCGGAGAATATATTTTCTTTATGGACGTTGAGGCTAACGCCTGCCAAGCATTTGTTCGAGCCGCACTCGAAGAGTTAAAAAATCACACAGAAACTTTAAAAATCTTTGGTTGCTACAATGTACTGTCAGTAGTATAATTTTATTTTATGTAGTATACTTTTTAAGTCAAGCTTAGGAGGCTGGTGAGATGAATGCTGATGAACTTCTCAAGCGATACGCAGCCGGAGAAAGAAATTTTCATGAAACAAACTTGAAAGAGGCTTCTTTGCGAGAAGCTTTCCTAATTCATATTAATCTAGCCTGCGCGAATCTCAAAGAAATAAATTTTGCTTTGGCAAACTTAAGGGGGGCAAACTTAATAGCTGCCAAGCTCAAGAATGCTTGCCTGGTGATGACAAAACTCAATGGGGCTAACCTGAGCCGAGCCGATCTAAGTTTCGCACGATTAACAGGATCGGACATGATTGAGGCAAACTTGGAAAACGCCAACTTGAGCGACACCAAAATGATTGGTGTTAATTTGAGCGGAGCATCCTTGTACGCCGCAAACCTGATGGAAGCGAATCTCCTAGATGCTTGCTTGGACAATACAAACCTCGAAAAAGCCAATCTAAGTGAGGCAAAACTGCGGGGAGCGAGTCTGAGATCAGCCAACTTGAAAGGCGCTTTTTTGTGTGAAACTAACCTTGAAGGCGCAGATTTGAGAGAAGCTGATTTAAGCGGTGCTAATTTGAGCGGGGCATTTTTATGCGGGGCTAATCTGGAAGGAGCTAAGCTAGATGAGGCAATTTTAAGTGGGGCTATACATTTTTGCGTCAGACAAGTTTGATATCACGCAATATATAACCGGAGAATCCGACAACTAAGGACTAAAAAATATACTATTGACTTGGCTGAAAGTGAAGTCTATTTGCTGCTGTACCTTAGCAAAATGAAGCTGCATCTTGAGTATCTCTTTCTTGGAATTAGCTTGAGCAATCTTACTTTCCAAAGCCAGCAAGTTGCGGTTGAGATTTTCTACTCGCACAGTTTGGTAGTCTAAGTCAATTTTTAGTTCTGCCGCCCGATCGAATTCAACCTGCTTGCGAACCACGGCGAGGCGGACTGAATTTTCATCCTGTGTCTGAAGAGCTAGCAAAGCTCGCTGCTGCCACTGGTTGGCTTGAGATTCAGCTTGATTGTACAGCCATTGAATACGCAGTTGGGCGGAAATCGCACTGCCAACAGCCTGACGCAGTTCTTTGAGAGGTTCCTGAATTTCTAAGATTAATAGTTCCCAAAGATTCATCAGTTCGCTGGTAAATTCTTCGCGTTCTACAGAGGCTACCAGTGCTTCTAACAGCAACAAATTTGGTTGCATCTGCTGCGTAAGTGTCTCAAATATTAACTGTGCTTCGGACCTTTGCCGATCGTAATTTTTTTCTGAGACTGCACCGGATGAGTGCTTTAATATTTTTTCCGTGCTGTCTACCTTAGCTTCTGAATCTGAACTTGAAGCTACAAAGGTCTGTAATTTTTCACGGGCGATCGAATTCAGCCTTTGTCGAAGCAAATCGCAGGCCGCCCGCTGCACCGGGCCTGTTTCAGTTTGACAAATCTTGATGACTATTTTTAAGCCCGCATCGCCGTAATTCAATGTCTCTCTCAAGGCGGCGATTCGATGTTCGCTGACAGAACTAGACAGCCGATGTTTAACTCCTGCTAGTCCGCCGAGCACTACACCGCCCACAGGAGGTGGCAGTTGACCGCCTCTAACTGCATCGTATGGTTTCGGTTGGTCGTGATTGTCTAACACAAGCATTTACTGCTATAAGGAACCTATCCGAACCTGTTTGAAGTTAAGAATTAAACAGATACCTGTTCCAAAAAAGAATGGAACTGTATGCCCGCGATCCAAACCCTGAGTTCATCAGTCAATCGAAAATCAAAAATCGAAATCGAAAATCGAATGATTTGTGTGTAATTCTTTCTTCACTTCAGGTCAAACCGATCGTGCTTTTTCCTAGGCAAATTGGCTACTTGAGGGTATCTTTAAGTACCGTCCTCGCTGCCAAGTGATTGCGAGTAGAAGTCAAAATTTCGGTTTCGCGTTCCAATCTCGCAGCAGTATCTTGCAATTCTAAAAGAGTTTGCTGTTCTGTCGCTGCGCCGTAAAGGTAGCTGGCTACCCAGTAGGACAATTCTGTAGGCAAACTGGGAATGTCTTCGGGCAGGTCGATCGGCTGATCCATCAATTTGCTGGAGAGGCGAACTACATCTCTGAGCAGTTGTTCGACATCTTTTCCCAAAGGTCTGAGGTCTTTTTGCGGCGGTTCGTCTTCAATCCATTCTACTAGACCGACTAAATACGGTTTTTCCCGAACGGCGTCGAGCACTCGGAACCGCTGCTGCCCGAGAGTCATAATTTTCATGCGATCGTCGGGCAGGCGCTGGCAGTGAATCACTTCGGCGCAACAGCCAACGGCAGAGACTTTGTTTTGGTTGGGGTCCCACATGAGTACACCGAAACGCCGATCGCCTTCCAGAATCGTATTCATCATGATTCGATAGCGAAACTCGAAGATTTGCAGCGGCAGCGGTCTACCTGGAAATAGAACCACTTCCGGCAACGGAAATAAGGGGAGTTCGCGAACTGCTACAGAGGAAGAGGATGCCATTGTCGGTCAAAAGTGACGGTACTTGCGCTTCTTTTTCTTACTTTAACTGATGAAAGGCAATTCCGGGGCAGGAGCGATCGGGCTTTTGCGACGCGGATTTGAGCGAACGAGCGCGATCGCCTGTGCTGCCAGCTTGACACCGGCGTTATTTCGGCAAAATGCTAAATAACCTTTTTGCTGAACTAAGTGATGCTGGATGCGATGATAGCGACTGCTAAACGAGCGTTTTTGTAGCGATCGCCCCTTAATTAATAATAATTATTTAAGTTCGTGCCGGAGCAGAAATTATTGTTGATTATTAACTAATAACTTATACCTAATAAGTAATAACTAGGGAACTTTATGCAAAAAGAAGGAACAAATGCTCTTCCCTTTGATCCTTCTTTCTGCGTTTGAGATAAGTCAATCTACAGCTTGACTTCGATATCTACGCCGGCTGGCAAATCCAGTTTCATCAAAGCGTCAATTGTTTTGGCTGATGGCTGGTGAATGTCGATAATCCGGCGGTGCGTGCGGGTTTCAAAGTGTTCGCGAGAATCTTTGTCTACGTGGGGGGATCGCAGCAAGCAGTAAATCCGCCGTTTTGTCGGTAGGGGAATCGGGCCGATCGCTGTGGCTGCTGTCCGATTTGCTGTATCTACAATCTTTTCGCAGGATGCGTCTAGAATTCGGCGATCGAAAGCTTTGAGGCGAATGCGAATTTTTTGCTGTTGAATTGTTGCCATTTTTGTTTCTTGAATTTTCGAGGTTCAGTTTATTTTTAGTCATCAGTCATCAGTCATCAGTCATCAGTCATCAGTCATTTGTTTGTTATTAAACATTTAACCCATAACTACTAACAACTGGCCACTAACCTATAACTACTCACTAAATAGCAGAAAAGCCTGATTACATTTGGCGGCTTTTCTGCTATTTAGTCTGTTATCGGATTCCTACTTGAGGATTTTGGAAACAACGCCGGCGCCGACGGTGCGTCCGCCTTCGCGGATAGCGAAGCGCATTCCTTGTTCGATCGCGATCGGGTGAATCAACTCAACAGTCATTTTGATCCGGTCACCGGGCATCACCATTTCTGCTTCACTACCGTCATCAGCGGTGAACTGTGCGATCGTGCCGGTCACGTCAGTGGTACGGACGTAGAATTGAGGGCGATATCCAGAGAAAAATGGCGTGTGCCGGCCACCTTCTTCCTTCTTGAGGATGTACACTTCAGATTCAAACTGAGTGTGAGGCATGATGCTTTTCGGCTTGGCAATCACCATTCCGCGTTCAATATCCGCCTTTAAAATCCCCCGCAGCAGTAGACCCACGTTGTCCCCGGCAATGCCTTCTTCCAGAGACTTGGTGAACATTTCCACACCAGTCACCGTAGTGCTGCGAGTGTCCTTAAGACCCACCAATTCTACTGTTTCGCCGACTTTGATGGTTCCGCGTTCGATCCGGCCAGTGGCGACAGTACCCCGACCAGTAATCGAGAATACGTCTTCAACTGCCATCAAGAAAGGCTTGTCAACTTCGCGTTCAGGGGTGGGGATGTAAGCATCTACTTCTTCCATCAGCTTGTAAATTTTGTCAACCCACTCATTTTCGCCCTTGACAGTCTTGGGATTAGCAAGCATCGCTTCGAGAGCTTTCAATCCCGAACCTGTGACGATGGGGATGTCATCGCCCGGAAAATCGTAAGAGCTCAAAAGTTCGCGAACTTCCAGTTCTACCAATTCCAACAGTTCAGCATCATCCACCATGTCTTCTTTGTTCAAGAAGACAACCAGGCTGGGAACGCCAACTTGCTTAGCTAGCAGGATGTGTTCGCGAGTTTGAGGCATGGGGCCGTCTGCTGCTGACACTACTAGGATGCCGCCGTCCATTTGAGCAGCACCGGTGATCATGTTTTTCACATAGTCAGCGTGTCCGGGGCAATCAACGTGGGCATAGTGCCGACTTGTGGTTTCGTATTCCACGTGAGCAGTATTAATCGTAATACCCCGTGCTTTTTCTTCGGGCGCAGCGTCGATGTCGGCGTAATTCTTAGCCTTTGCTTGACCTAGTGCAGAGAGAGTCATCGTAATCGCGGCGGTCAAAGTTGTTTTGCCGTGGTCAACGTGACCGATCGTGCCGATGTTTACGTGGGGTTTATTCCGTTCAAATTTTGCGCGTGCCATTCTCGATTTGTTCCTTGTTTCTTTTAGCGATTTTAGATTTTAACATTTTAGATTTTAGACTTTGGATTTCATCCAAAATCCAAAATCTAAAATTCAAAATCGTTAGTTACCTTTGTTCTTAGCGATGATGGCTTCAGCCACATTTCGCGGCACTTCTTCGTAATGGCTGAATTCCATTGTGAAGATGCCCCGACCTTGGGTTTTCGAGCGGATGTCAGTGGCGTAGCCAAACATTTCTGCTAGTGGAACTTTTACAGAAACTTTGGCAATTCCCTGATCCGTCTCTTGACCCTCAATCTGACCCCGACGCGAGTTGAGGTCGCCGATGATGTTCCCGATGTAATCTTCGGGAACTTCCACCTCTACTTTCATCATAGGCTCTAGCAGCACAGGCGAAGCCTTCATCACGGCTTCTTTGATCGCCATTGAGCCGGCGATCTTAAATGCCATTTCCGAAGAGTCTACGTCGTGGAAAGACCCGTCTACCATAGTAGCTTTGAGGTCGATCACGGGATATCCTGCTACAATACCCGATTCACAGGCTTCTTTCATCCCTTGTTCTGCCGGGCCGATGTACTCTTTCGGTACAGTGCCGCCGACAATTTTGGAGACAAATTCAAAGCCGCTTCCGACTTCGGTAGGTTCTAGTTCGATCACGACGTGACCGTACTGACCTTTACCGCCACTTTGGCGGATAAATTTACCTTCGGCGCGGACGGCTTTGCGAATGGTTTCGCGGTAGGCTACTTGCGGCTGACCCACGTTGGCTTCTACTTTGAATTCCCGCAGCATTCTGTCTACCAGGATTTCCAGGTGCAGTTCGCCCATGCCGGCGATAACTGTCTGGTTGGTTTCTGGGTCAACGTTGACTCGGAAGGTGGGGTCTTCTTCCGAGAGCGACTGGAGGGCTTTGGAGAGCTTCTCCATGTCTTGTTTGGTTTTGGGTTCGACAGCCACCGAGATGACTGGCTCTGGAATAAACAGGGATTCCAGAATCACTGGAGATCCTTCTTCGGAGAGGGTGTCGCCGGTGAAGGTCTCTTTCAAACCCAAAGCTGCTCCCAAGTCTCCGGCTCGCAGTTCCTCGACTTCTATCCGATCGTCCGCCTTGAGTACAATTAGGCGAGAAACCCGCTCTTTTTTGTCTTTGGTGGAGTTCAGGACGTAGGTTCCTTTTTTGAGGATACCGGAGTAGACGCGAACGAAGGTCAGGCGGCCGTAGGGGTCAGCCATGATTTTGAATGCCAGGGCTGACAGCGGGGCGCTGTCGTCGGCAAACCGCTCTGCTGTGTCGCCGTTGGGCAGGAGTCCTTGTATGGGAGGAACTTCCAAGGGCGATGGCAGATAGTCGATGACTGCATCCAACAAAAGCTGAACGCCTTTGTTTTTGAATGCCGAACCGCACAACATGGGGACGATCGTCCCAGAGATGGTCCCAGTCCGCAAAGCTGCACGAATTTCGTCTTCGGTTAACTCTTCGCCTTCAAGGTATTTCTCCGTGAGGGCGTCGTTGGTTTCTGCTACGGACTCGATCAGCTTGGTGCGGTATTCTGCTGCTAGCTCTTTTACTTCATCGGGGATTTCTACTTCCTCGATATCGGTTCCCATGTCGTTGTTGTAGATATAGGCTTTCATTTGCACTAAGTCTACAATTCCCCGGAAGTTTTCTTCACTGCCGATCGGGATTTGGATGGGTACGGCGTTCGCTCTCATTCGATCGCGAATTTGGGCGTAGACTTTGTAGAAGTTTGCGCCCATCCGATCCATTTTGTTGACGAACACGATCCTTGGTACTTTGTACCGATCGGCTTGTCGCCAAACTGTCTCGGATTGCGGCTGCACTCCCCCTACCGAGCAGAACACTGCGATCACTCCGTCGAGCACTCGCATCGAGCGTTCGACTTCGATCGTGAAGTCTACGTGTCCGGGAGTGTCGATGATGTTGATTTTGTAATCTTTCCAACTGGTGGTGATAGCAGCGGCAGTAATCGTAATTCCCCGCTCCCGCTCTTGCTCCATCCAGTCAGTGACTGCTGTTCCCTCGTGCACTTCACCCATTTTGTGAACCATGCCTGAATAGAACAGAATTCTTTCAGTTGTTGTTGTTTTGCCCGCGTCTATGTGGGCTGCGATGCCGATGTTGCGAGTTTTTTCTAGCGGGACGGTACGTGCCACAGCTACCTCCTTAATCTTGTGTTGCTGTTATAATACTACTATACTACACAGTAACCCTATTTTGCACTCCCCAGCGACTTACAAAAGTCTCTGGAGCTTATTGTTACATTTTAATATTTTTTGCAAGATTTGTTTACAAAAATATTAAGGATGCGACATGGAGGATTTAGAGAGTGCGTGAATTTTGAGTGCGTCAATTTTGATTTTGGGAGTTTTGAGTTTGCTTCACGAATCGCAACTGCGCCAAGAGAAGCAATCTCAACACTCAAAACTTACACTTTCCAATTTCTCACCCGATGCTTTTATACCGCACGATCGCGCTCTTCTCCATGCCCGATTTTGCAGTTAGTACCGGTAGTGAGCAAAAGCCTTGTTAGCTTCGGCCATGCGGTGTGTTTCTTCGCGCTTGCGAATAGCACTGCCTGTTTCGTTAGCTGCATCCATCAGTTCGTTGGCTAGCTTGGCGGCCATCGAGCGGCCGGTGCGGGCGCGGGCAAATCTGATCAGCCAGCGGAGGGCGAGGGTGGTACCGCGATCGGAACGCACTTCCATCGGCACTTGGTAGGTAGCGCCACCTACCCGGCGGGCTTTGACTTCGACCAGAGGTGTCGCGTTTTTGACTGCTTTTTCAAACAAGTCTAACGGTTCAGCCCCTGTCCGTTCTTGGATGGTTTTGAGGGCGTCGTAGACGATGCTGGAGGCAACGGATTTTTTGCCGTGCTGCATGATCCGTCTCACCATCATGCTTACCAACCGGCTGTTGTAGGTTGGATCTGGTGGAACTGGACGTTTTTGAATAACTGTGCGGCGAGACATAGTTCTACTTGGGATTTTTGATTTTGAATGACTGAGTTTGGGGTTTTGGGATCACATCTCGATTTATGACGATCGAGCGTGCAATTGAGCGGCGCGATCGGATTTATTTTTGCTTCCCAACCCCGACGAGCGGACGAGTTCCGTGTTATTTTTTCTCTTTAGGACGCTTGGCCCCGTATTTGGAACGACCCTGCTTGCGGTCTTTCACCCCAGCGGTGTCTAATGTACCCCGAATGATGTGGTATCTAACTCCGGGCAAATCTTTTACCCGACCGCCCCGGATCATTACTACCGAGTGTTCTTGCAAGTTGTGACCGATCCCAGGGATGTAGGCGGTCACTTCAAAACCAGAGGTCAGCCGTACCCGAGCCACCTTCCGCAGCGCCGAGTTAGGTTTTTTCGGGGTGGTCGTGTACACTCTGGTGCAAACTCCGCGGCGCTGGGGGCAACTCTTGAGAGCTGGCGATTTGGTTTTTTTCTGCGTTTGTTCCCGTGCTGAACGGATGAGTTGCTGAATAGTGGGCATGAGTTACGGCATTTCTAGCTTTTTGCTGAATATAGTGATTTGGCTGTATCCGCACTGAAAGTCCCTTCCCCTCTGGGGGGACGGGATGAATGAAAATAGTTATGGGTAAGTGAGGATACCAGACTCTGTATTGTACACGACGCGAGTTTCTTTGGCAAGAAATTTGCGCGACCCGCGCTCAAACTTCCTTTCTTGCTGCCAGTTGTCCGGGGGCGATCGCAACGGGCGAATGGTATGTGACATCCTATAATTTAGGCGCAACTATGATGATTGTCACAGCCGTCAGAAAAATTTATGACGATCGCCATATCGCGCTTTTTCGATCGAATTACCATTGTTTAGGAGAGGCGCATTAACTCCAGCCTGCGATCGCATCACAGTCTATAGCCGATCTACATCACATAAAGTTATCTAAAATTGCCGGATAATAAGAAATCTACATTGAGTTGACGGCAGATGACAACCAAAGCTTATATTCCTGAATATAAAATTTCCGAACTTTACTTGAACATTTGGAAATCCGGTAAGATCGATCGGACTGTGTTCCAACAAATTCAATACGCAATTAATTCTCACAGTTTAAAAAGTTCAGAGGAGCGAAAAATTGTCAGCAGGCTGCTGTATGCAGTACGGCGGGGATGGGTGTCAGTGATGGACTGAGTTACTTGGAAATTTTGAGTCATGGCGAGAGATTGCTGCGTGACTCCCCGGGCGTAGCTGCGTCAATGAGTTTTGAGATTGCCACCCACCTGCCACCCACAGAGCACAACCCACAGGGGGTGCATGAGTTGTAAGCTAAAATATCCTCCATAAAATGAGAGGACTCCCCAATAGATGCACCGTTCTTAAAAGTAAATATTAAGGTAAAAGGACAGGGTATGTTTAATTCTACAGAACTGCTGATTGAGGCTTTCATAGAACAACTTCAGAACGGTTACAGCCGCACTTATGGAGGCTACAAATCAGACTATGCTGACATTATTGCCTGGGTGGGGGCAATGGCGTTAGAAAACATTGCCAACAGCGACGCTCTTTATCACAATGTAGAACACGCCATTTGCATTAGCTTAGTCGGTCAAGAAATCTTGCGGGGAAAACACATTCGCAAGGGCGGAGTTTCCTGCGAAGATTGGCTGCACTTCATCATTTCTTTGCTGTGTCAAGACATCGGATATGTCAAAGGAGTTTGCCGGCAAGACCAAGAATCAGAAGGATTGTATGCTACGGGAAAAGATGGCATGAGAATTGCACTTGCTCCCGGTGCAACCGCGGCTAGCTTAGCTCCTTACCGAGTTGACAGAGCTAAATTGTTCATTGACGAGCGCTTCGGCAACCACAAGCTAATTAATGCGGAGATAATTAAACAGAATATAGAACAGACTCGTTTCTCGGTGCTTGACGGTAACACTGACGATGATGCAGTTAATTACTCTAGTTTAGTGCGCGGTGCTGATTTGATCGGTCAGCTAAGCAACCCGCAATATTTGCAGAAAATTGGCGCGCTGTTTTACGAGTTGGAAGAAAGCGGTGCTACTAAAGTTTTGGGCTATCGACATCCGGGCGATTTGCTGCAAAGCTACTCTAAGTTTTACTGGAGTGGCATTTATCCTCACATCAGCGAATCTCTAGGTTACTTGCAGTTGACGCAGGAAGGCAAACAGATTGTGGCTAGTTTGTACGCTAACATATTCCGGATGGAACACCAACGTGGCGATTCTGAGGTTGCTTGACGGAAGGATAAGGGAAATGCAGCAAGTTTTGAATGCGTGAGATTGCTTTCCTAATAATTTCTTAGCTAACATTCCTTGCAGCGGTATTAAGGGGAAGCGAAAGACGGCGAGTTTTTAATGGGTGAGATTGGTTTCCTAAGAATCACTTTGCTAGCATTACTTGCAACGCGATTTCCCTACCTGAGTTCAATAGTGACCAATTACCAATTACTAATTCCCCCTTACCCAAATGTATTTCATCCAACTCAACTAATTTCCTCCTCAATTTTTGAATGATATCTCGGACACAACCAATTACTCGGCACCAAAGAAGGCCATCCCTCCCGCAGCGCTTCCAAACAAACAGCTCGCACAGTTAATTGACAGTCAAGCAGTTCGACCCCAGCTTTTTCAACTTGCTTTTTGCCAATTTTTAAAATGGATTCATCGCTAAATTCAAAGGTTTTGTGACACTGAATGCAAACCAGGTGGTGGTGGTGGTGCAATTCGGGAAAATTCAGTTCGTAATGTTTGTGCCCTTCTGCTAATTCTAGTTCACGCAAAATTCCAATTCTTGCTAATAAATGCAGGGTTCGGTAGACAGTAGACAAGCCTATTCGTTCTCCTTTATTCTGCAAAGTCCTGTATAACTCTTCCGCACTTAAATGATTGCCTTGTGGCAGATTTTGAAAGACGCTCAAAATAGTTTCTCGCTGGGGAGTTAGGCGGCAACCTCTCTGGTTTAGTTCGACTTTGAGTGAGTTAGCACTGTATAAATTCATATCGCCAAAAATAAAAAACTTGAACGAGGCTTCTAGTGGATTATCTATTATTTATTCGCGCTCTTTTTAAGATTCTCCTAAAGTGTGTTTCCCCTCATAATCCATCTAATTCTCGACTTACCCTTTACTTAAGGGTAATCTGCTAGCCATCTATCCCCCTTCGTAAAAGTCGTACTGAAAAAGTAGTTTTCGGTATTTATGCATAATTTTTATGAAGTTTCTAGCAATGTTGCTGATAAGCATTGGTAAAACAAGTCTTAGGGTCAAAGTCAGTGCAACCGGCATCTTCAGTACAAGCAACGCACGGGCGCACTGTAAATGTGAGGCGGTAGTCGTTACTAAAAAAATCCCCATAACAAGCAATTGGATACAAGCGCTTGATTTGATGCGCTCCTTCTGGCAATGTTACGGACAGACTCCACAAAAATAATCAAAGTGGCAATACATAAATTTTAGAAAAAGACAGTCATGCAGTTATTGTCTCAAGGTTGACCGAAATCTGAACGGCGTTTGTAGGTAAAAATAGGAATTCCACCATCGATGCTTTGGGTACCAACAAGAAGGTAGCGACACCCAGCAAAACTAGGCGGATGCCCAAGAGGGTGGTCATTTTGTCTGCGTCTTCCGATGTGTAGCCACAGAAAGAAGTTCTTGCTTCGAGGGTTGCTTGCCATTTGAGGGAGTGAAAGATGTCGCCGAAGCCGAGAAAGGCTGAGCTGATGAGGTGAATCGCCCTAACCGCGAAGTACGGATCAGTATCGACAATTTTGGCTCCCGCACCCCCGCCCAAGCAGAGTCTGGCTAGGTTTGGCAACAGGATTAAGCCTTGTTCGTACATGGGCAATTCTGGGTTAAAGCGGGAAAGCTCAAATAAGGTATAGGCTCCCGCCCAAAAGACGATGAGGCCGGCGTGGGCGAGGTGGGTACCGAGCAAACGGCCGGAAAGGTTGATTAAGCGGGCGTTGCCGGCCCACCAGGGAAATGATTTTCCTTCGGCTGGGAAGGATTTTTCTGCCATGCTGGTCACGGCCGTTTACCTCTTGAGAAAGATGTCAGGGGAGTTTTAAGCCATTGCAGGTTATTGATATAGATAATCAACAATTTTGGTAGTTTCGTCAAGGGGTATTTGAGAAAAATTTTCACTGATTTGAGTTCAGGTATGTAAATCACTAGGAAAAAACATCGCTATATCAAGATTCTGACTGTTTTTGGCGCTTTAGCGGAATTTGGCTTCTCGTTAGCAAAAATAGTGGCTAAAGGAATACCTCTAAATTTATTGATAAATAATATTATTAAGTAGTATGATGGCTAGAGTATTGTTTAAGTAGCTATCCAATCCTCTCGGAAAAGACAAGGTGGAAAAAGAAATCCGGTACTTTCCGATGGACAAGCTTCTCTAAAAGCAATACTCCGGACAGTTTTTAAGCAGCGAGAGTACCGTAATACAAGACTGAAGGAAGATTAGGATTATTTAAAATCAAATCCGGGTCTAAATCTAACTTGTCAATAAAGGTACAAAGTAGTTGTTTATTGAATTCCAGACGTTTATAAGAACAGATTGAAAACACAAACGACTTGGCAGATTAATAACAAGTAGAGAGTTGATTTGTGGCTAAATTTAAGGCAATAAAACTGGCATAAAAATGAAAATAAAGCCGGGGTAAATGACGAGCTTGACAATCAGACAATCCCGTAATATTATGTCAGGTCGATTGACCAGTATTAAACTTTTGCCTCCGGCCACCAATAGAAATGAGTCAAACCACTAATTAGCTGTTTGAGATTTAACAGTTTTCGACATCGTTCAAATAAAACAGCTTCTAATTCATCTAAGCTTTTAAAACAGCGGTTGGCTATCGGTTCATTTGTCAATGGCCACAGTCTTTCACGGCTGTTGCAGTTGGGGTGAGTGGGAAGGCAGACAATATAAATGTATGCCGTGGGGGATTTTCACGCTTTCACGCTCAGTGCCATCCCGCTCCATCCACTACTAAAACCATTCTTTTTTTCGAGCCTACTTTCCAATGTCGGGCTCTCATCTGCTAAAACTCGCTCGAAAAGCTGGCTATTGACAAACGGTAGTATCCACTCTTTTGGTTTCTCCGCTACTCGGATGTACGAAACCATATAACCATAACCATTGAAACCGCCAGTTAACCACAGCCGTAGCATTACTAAACTCATCCACCCATTCTCGCCTCAACACAGGTTTCAATCAAGCAACGATGTTTGTCCATTGACCACACTTCTACGTCGCTTTCTGGGTTCTGCTTCTTGATTTTCTTGACGAACCGACCCAGATTTTTTTTCCATTCCTGCAAGTTCTGCAGAGATCTGATTCCTCATGTTCCGGGCGAGGAACTCTCAATCGAAACTTCATGGACTTGAGATATTCCCACCCTATGCAGACGACAGACTTTTTCACCCTTGAGTTCACTCATCCAATCGGCAAATGCACGACCATTCCACAGCCCGCCATCTGGGAGTGGCTGCTGTAGGACTTGCCACAATTGAGCTTGTTCCACATCATTCAGCAGAGGGTCACAATCGGTATTTTTGCAACGTTGATCTCCGAGGGATTCTAGTCCTAAATAGTTGTATCCCCGGACTAATACCATTTTTTTAAAGATGTGATAGACTTCTGTCAAAAGTAAAGGCGAGAATTACAATGTCTGGTTGTCCTCATATAAAAATTACAGAATCTGTAGAAGATTTACGAGAAATCCTCAAGCAACAAAAAAGAATACTAGCTTAT